>CAIPID010000441.1 GCA_903865015.1 uncultured beta proteobacterium
ATAGAACCGCTGGCGGATGGCGTGCTCAATCCCCGCAGCATCCAGACCGACGCCCGCAAGCAAAGCACCTTGCTCACCATGATCAATGAACAGATCTGGCAAACCAAGTTGCAAGACCGGACAGACCAAACCAGACTGATTCAAGGTCTCTGTCACTGCGCTGCCCGCACCGCCCATGATGGCGCCTTCCTCGAGCGTGATGATGCCAGCATGACTTGCGGCCATTTCACGGACCAGGTCTTGGTCAAGCGGTTTGACAAAGCGCATATCAACAACCGTCAGGTCAAGAGCCTCTGCAACCTGCATTGCCGCGGGCAAAAGCGTACCAAAAACTAAAATTGCGAGATTAGCGCCACGCCTGCGCACAATGCCACGTCCAACAGGCACAACGTCCAGACCAGGCTGCACCACGGCACCACAACCCGCACCACGCGGATAACGCACCGAGGCAGGTCCGGGATATTGATAGCAGGTCGAGAGCAACAGCCGGCACTCGTTTTCATCCGAGGGGGTCGCTACAACCATATTTGGAATACAGCGCAAGAAAGCAATATCGTAGTTACCGGCATGGGTTGCGCCATCCGCACCGACCAGACCCGCACGATCCAGGGCAAAGGTCACATCAAGATTTTGCAGCGCGACATCATGAATCAGCTGGTCGTAGGCACGCTGCAGAAAAGTGGAATAAATAGCCACAACAGGTTTTTGACCTTCGCAGGCAATACCCGCGGCAAAGGTCACAGCATGCTGCTCAGCAATGCCCACATCGAAATAACGGGTCGGAAAGCGACGATCAAATTCGACCATGCCACTGCCCTCACGCATCGCGGGGGTAATACCAATCAGGCGCGGATCGTGGTCCGCCATATCGTTCAACCAGCGACCAAAAACCTGGGTAAATGTAGTCTTGGGTATGGTCGCAGATTTTTGAATACCGACCGCAGGATCGAACTTGCCCGGCCCGTGATAGAGAATCGGATCGGCTTCGGCGAGCTTGTAGCCCTGGCCTTTTTTAGTCACGACATGTAAAAACTGCGGGCCTTTCAGGGCGCGCATGTTTTGCAGGGTTGGAATCAGTGCATCCAGATCGTGCCCGTCGATCGGACCGACATAGTTAAATCCCATTTCTTCAAACAGTGTCGCGGGTGTCACCATTCCTTTGGCGTGCTCTTCGAAACGTCTGGCCAGCTCAAGCACGGGAGGTACGTGCTGTAACACCGCGCGGCCCACATTTTTAGCGGCCGCGTAAAACTGTCCCGACATCAGTCGCGCCAGATACCGGTTCATTGCGCCGACGGGCGGAGAGATCGACATGTCATTGTCGTTCAGGATCACCAGCAGATTGATGTCAGGTGTCACGCCCGCGTTATTCATCGCTTCAAAAACCATGCCTGCGGTCAGCGCACCATCGCCAATCACGGCGATATGCTGTCGCGACACACCCGCATTGCGGGAGGCCACTGCCATGCCGAGTGCGGCCGAAATAGAGGTCGACGAATGTGCGGTACCGAAAGAGTCATACTCAGACTCTGAGCGCTTGGGAAATCCTGACATGCCGCCAAACTGACGCAGCTGAGCCATGCCTTCTTTGCGGCCGGTCAGAATTTTGTGCGGATAAGACTGATGACCCACATCCCAGATAATGCGATCGTGCGGCGTGTCATAGACATAGTGCAACGCGACCGTCAGCTCAACGGTCCCGAGGTTGGAAGAAAGGTGACCGCCGGTACGCGATACAGAATGGAGCAAGAAACTGCGCAACTCATCAGCCAGGCGCATCAACGTGCGCCGATCAAGTTGCTTGAGATCAGCGGGTGAGTGAATGGAATCTAACAGTTCTGTCGACATAAAACGCTACTTTAAAAAGTCTTTCAGCCTAATCGCTTCAGTGAATCGCTTCAGTGATTACGCAAAACTATAAAATCCGCAAGGACGGTCAGCAAATCAGCAGACTGACCAAACGGTTCAATGGCTTTCAGTGCCTGCGCATGGAGCTGATGCGCAAACGCTTGCGCGCCATCCAATCCCATCAGACTCACATACGTGGGTTTGTTGGCGGCAGCATCCTTGCCGGGTGTTTTACCAAGCTGCGCCGTATCAGCGGTCACATCCAGCACATCATCCACAACTTGAAATGCTAACCCCATCGCACTCGCATACGCATCAATCCATTGCTTTTGTGCAGGCGTCATCGCGGCAGCTAGCCCACCCAGGGTCACACTGGCCGAGAGTAGTGCACCGGTTTTCAGGACATGCATGCATTGCAGTTCATCACGGGTCAACGTTTTTCCTACGCTTTCGAGATCGATGGCCTGACCACCCGCCATGCCTAAACTACCCGCAGCACGCGCAAGCACCTGGGTAGCCTGAACAATCAATGTCGCATCAACAGGCATCAGCGCGAGCCAGTCAAACGCCAGTGGCTGGAGCGCATCACCTGCCAGCAAGGCGGTCGCTTCGTCAAACTGCACATGCAGGGTGGGTTTACCGCGTCGCAGCGTATCGTCATCCATGCAAGGCAAGTCATCGTGCACTAAAGAATATGCATGCACAAGCTCAACTGACGAGGCTGCCAGATCCAGGGCCTCATTGAGCTGGGCGTGTTGTGACGCGTATTGCGTCGTGTCAAACATCCTGCCCGGCACGCCTGCCTGCTGACCTGCGCATGCGTATCCCGCGGCATAGACCAAGGCCGCACGCACCCTCTTACCCCCGCCCAGTACGGCGTATCGCATCGCCTGATGCAGGCGTGCAGGTACAACATCCTCTTTGGGGAGCATGCGTTCGAGCACTGCTTCGATGTGCCGGGCGCGGGCATTGAGCCACTCGGTAGACTGATCGACTGCGATGTTCATTCTGACTCTAACAAATCAGCATCAAACGGACGTAACATGCCTGCTTCAAGCACCTTGATCTGCTGCTCGGCCTGGGCAAGTTTTTGTTGACAGATACGGGTGAGCGCGGCCCCCCGACGATACGCGGTCAATGATTGCTCTAACGCGAGCGAACCAGACTCCATCGAAGCAACCAGTGACTCAAGCTCGGCAAGTGCCGTCTCAAAATCCTGCGGAAGCGTCAGATCTGCGGACACGTCCTGGTCGGCGGCGTCTTTTGGCAAAGAAGATTTGGTGGTTTTCGTCAAACGAAACTCCAGACAGACAATTAAATGCGGTGTTTATATTCAATTACACAGATTGTACGAGATCGGGCCTATGAAAGCCCTTGGGTTACAATATTTGATTAATGGTGATCGGCCAACCCGATTTTTCTTCGCGCCACTTAGGCACTGTTTAAACAGGATCGCCCATGCTGGCTTTTTTTTCCGGGCGGAGGGAATCATGACCGACATTGGTCGGATGGCGCATTTAGCGCCCGCTCGCACCCAGCTTCCTGTCACAGCGTATTTTGACGAAGCACTTTTTGCCCGCGAGCAAGCAAGCATTTTTAAACAGTCGTCCATTTACGTCGGGCACCAGAAAGGCGTGCCCGAAAATGGAAACTGGCGTAGTTTGTCCCATGAAAAAAATGGGCGAGTACTCGTGCGCAATCAAAATGGCATCGAGCTGCTTTCCAACGTCTGCAGACATCGTCAGGCGTTGATGCTGGGCGGCCAGACCGGCAATGTTTCCGGCCATGTCAATACCCATGGCACCCTGTCGGGTACGGGCGGCAATATTGTCTGCCCACTGCACCGCTGGACCTATGACAAACAAGGCCAATTACTCGGAGCACCTGAGTTTGACCAGTCGCCCTGCCTGAATCTCGAAAAATTCCCGATCAAAGACTGTCACGGCTTGCTGTTTGAAGGCCCCCGTGACCCGCTGGCCGATATCGGCGGACTGTTTAACCGTCCGGAATTTGATTTCTCGGACTATGTGCTGGACCACGTCGAAGTCCATCAATGCAACTACAACTGGAAAACCTTTATCGAGGTATATCTCGAGGATTACCATGTAGCGCCCTTTCATCCCGGACTCGGGCATTTTGTCACCTGCGATGATTTGTCGTGGGAGTTTTCAGACCAATACAGCATGCAGCGCGTCGGAGTTCACAGGGCGCTATCCCAGCCAGGATCCCCTGCCTACAAAGTCTGGCACGACAAACTCCTCTCGTTCCGTCAGGGTCGCGCACCCGATTTTGGTGCTGTGTGGGTGACGTATTTCCCTACTCACATGATCGAACTCTATCCACACGTACTCGTGCTCTCCACCCTGTATCCCAAGTCACCTCAGGAAACAGTCAATATTGTGGAGTTTTACTATCCCGAAGAAATCGCTTCTTTTGAACGCGAGTTTGTCGAGGCACAACGCGAGGCCTACATGGAAACCGCGGTTGAAGACGACGAAATAGCCGAACGTATGGATGCCGGACGCCGTGTCCTGATGGATCGCGGTGTCAGCGAGACGGGTCCTTATCAGTCTCCGATGGAAGATGGGATGCAGCACTTTCATGAGTGGTTTGGTCGGGTGATGGGACGCTGATTGTCCGCCAGACAGACATCAGCCCCGCACAAATAATACAAATCCCGCCAAACAGGGCGAGATCATCAATCCTCTCCCCCCAAAATCCGATACCAATCAGTGCAGCAAAAATGATAGTGCTGTATTGCAGAGCAGCATTCAATAACGCTGAGCCCAGCCCGTAGGCGCGGGTCAAGGCCAATTGCCCAAGCAAACCGCTCGCACCGATCGAAAAAAGTGCGATCCAGCCAATCCAGTCAGACCAGCTCCAGCTGCCCATGGCGATACCCACAAAGCTGCTTGTCGTGGCTACGATCGAAAAAAATAAGACAGTCCGCCACTCTGGTTCCCCAAGTCGCCCGATCTCACGAATCTGCATCATGGCCACGGCCGCTAACGCGCCTGAAGCCAATCCAAGCACCGCAGGCAGAATTTGCTCTACGGAAATGCTTGGGCGCAATACCGCTAAAACTCCCAAAAACCCAAAAAATACCGCTGCGATGCATACTGGATCCCGACGCGCAGTCCCTTTGGCCAATATCCAGCCGGCTATAAAAAGAGGCGCGGTGTAGGACAGGCTAGTGGCAGTCGCAAGTGGCAGCCTGGCAATAGCAAAAAAACCCAGCCACATGGAAGTCACCCCCGTCAGATTGCGCCAGACATGTGGCATCCAGGCTGCAGGGACAAACGAAAGACCACCCGCGCGGGCATAAATCAACAGTACAACGACTGAGGGCAAGCCACGGAATAAGACAATCTGCGGCATCGAGGCGCCATGCTCAGCGGCAAGTTTGACAAAAGACCCCATCACCGCAAACATGGCAGAGGCCAACAACATCCACAAAGCTTGCATGGAAATGGCAACAATCAAAAATGTATCAGTCAATACTATACTCTGGCACGTTGCAGACTCTTTTTTAGAATAAACACACCATGAAACGAATTTTTCTTTTTCTGCTGACTAACATTGCAGTCATGCTCGTCCTGACCGCCACGCTTAGCATTTTGGGGGTCAATCGCTTTTTGACCCAGCAGGGTTTGAATATTCAAATGCTGTTGATTTTTTCCGCAATCGTCGGGTTTACCGGCTCGATCATTTCACTGCTGATCAGCAAACCCATGGCGAAATGGAGCACGGGTTGCACAGTCATTGACCCGCAAGCGCCCGGTGGACCGCAACAACAGTTTGTGCTGGACACCGTACATCAACTCGCTGATCGTGCTGGCATCGGCCGTCCCGAAGTTGCGATTTACGCGGGCGAGCCAAACGCCTTTGCCACGGGCGCATTTCGCAATGAAGCGTTAGTGGCAGTTTCCACCGGTCTGCTCGATAGCATGACCGAAGAAGAAATCGCCGCAGTGTTAGCCCACGAAGTCGCCCATATCGCGAATGGTGACATGATCACGCTTGCACTGATTCAAGGTGTCGTGAATACTTTTGTCGTGTTTCTGGCACGCGTGGTGGGCTATTTTGTTGACAAGGTGTTGCTTAAAAACGAAAGGTCCGGTGGTCCAGGATATTTTGTGACAGTGATTGTCTGCGAGATCGCGTTCGGTATCGCCGCTAGCCTGGTTGTTGCATGGTTTTCGCGTCAGCGCGAGTATCGTGCGGACGCAGGTTCAGCGAGCCTGCTGAGCTCGCGTGAACCGATGATCCGGGCTCTCGCGCGTCTGGGTGGTCTGACTCCTGGCGAGTTACCCAAAAGCTTTGAGGCGTCCGGCATCAGTGGCGGAGCAGGTATCAGTGCGATGTTCGCCACCCACCCACCGATTGCTTCGCGTATCGCTGCGCTTCAACAGATGCGAGTTGTCTGAGATAAGTTAACGCGCAGCGTGCATCACAAGGGTCACAGCGTAGATCGCAGTAATACCAATTGCGACTAATAAAAGCTGTGGCCCTGCTTCTTTTAAAGAACTGCGCTCGTGCATTTGGGGCATCAGATCCGCAATCGATATATACAAAAAACTACTGGCTGCGACCACGAGCAAATAAGGTAGCCAGGGTGTGAGCTGACCAAGAATCAGAAACCCAAGCACCCCGCCTAACGCCGAACAAAGGCTCGTAAAGAGAATCAGTTCGAAAGCTTTTTTACGGGTCAGGCCTGCATTCATCAGCACCACAAAATCACTAAGTTTGTGCGGAACTTCATGCAAAATGATTGAAGCAGCGGTCAGTACGCCCAGCGTCGGATCCATCAGAAAGGCCGCGGCGATCAACACACCATCGACAAGATTATGTAGCGAGCTGCCGATCAGGATCATCACGCCACCACGTCCCGCCTCATGACGATCATGTCCGGAATGATGGTGATGCCCGTCGCCCTCATGATGATGGCTGTGACGCAATAGCGCAATTTTTTCGAGCACAAAAAACCCGATAAATGACGCCAGCATCACGCCAAACAAGGCTTGAAAATCACGCTCGACCTCAAAGGCCTCGGGCAGCAAATGCAGCAAGGAGACTGCCAGCAACACGCCAACAGACAAACTCACCATATGATGCAGGTAGCCAGCAAAGACACGGTAAGCCAGCCAGTGCGCGACAATCAACGCACACAGTCCACCGGTAACAGCGGAAAGAACAATCCAGATCAACAACATATCAATGCGCCTGTTCCCAGTTGGGGCCTACTCCGACCTCAGCCACCAGCGGCACCCGCAAACTGGCAACCTCACACATCAGACTCGGTAAGTTGGCTTTCACCAACTCAAGTTCATCCAGTGGAACATCCAACACTAATTCATCGTGTACCTGCATCACCATTAGCGTACGCAACTTCTGCTGATGAATCCACTGTTGCACGGCCACCATCGCCATCTTAATCAGATCCGCAGACGTACCCTGCATCGGCGCGTTAATCGCGGCACGCTCTGCGCCCGCGCGGCGCGCACCCGCCGCATTGATGTCAGCCAGCCAGAGACGCCGACCAAACACTGTCTCGACAAAGCCTTGGGCATGCGCGAGCGTGCGGGTTTCTGCCATGTACTGTGCGACCCCCGGGTAGCGTGCGAAATAACGATCAATATAGGATTGTGCCGCATCACGTGTGATGCCCAGATTACTCGCGAGACCAAACGCGCCCATCCCGTAGATCAAACCAAAGTTAATCGCTTTGGCGGCCCGGCGCTGATCACTCGTGACATCGGCAAGCGGCACACCGAAGACCTCAGAGGCGGTTGCTTTATGAATATCCTCTCCCGCAGCAAAAGCTTTCTGTAAACTGGCATCATTGGATACATGCGCCATGACGCGCAATTCGATCTGAGAATAGTCTGCCGAAACGATCAAACCATTTGTTGCGACAAAAGCCTCGCGCACTTTGCGACCTGCTTCAGAGCGCACAGGAATATTCTGTAAGTTTGGCTCTGACGATGCCAAGCGGCCGGTGATCACAGCCGCCTGTCCATAATGGGTATGCACCCTGCCCGTCTTCGCATTGACCATCTTGGGCAACTTATCTGTATAGGTCGACTTCAGTTTGGCCAGACCGCGATACTCGAGCAGCACCTGCGGCAAGGGGTAGTCTTCGGCGAGTTTGGTGAGCACTTCCTCATCTGTTGAAGGCGCCCCACCTGATGTTTTACGCACCACAGGCAATTTCATTTGGCCAAACAAAATCTCACCAAGCTGCTTGGGAGAATTCAGGTTAAAGGGCTGGCCTGCCAACGCATAGGCGCGCTGTTCAAGGTTTAACATTTCCTGCCCAAGCGCATGGCTCTGACGACCAAGTTCGGCCGCATCAATCATGACGCCTGAGCATTCGATTTCAAAAAGCACACGCGATACTTGCATCTCGAGTTTGTAGATAAATTCCAGCTTGGAATTCTCTTGCACCTGTGGCCGCAAAGCACGATGCAGGCGCAAGGTGTAATCGGCGTCTTCGCAGGCATATTGTGTCGCACGATCCAGATCGACCTCATCAAAGCCAATCTGATGCACGCCTTTGCCGCAGATTTCTTCATAGGTCAGACCTTTGACCCCGAGAATACGCTGTGACAAATCATGCAGACTCACGCCACGATGCGATTCCAGCACATAGGCCTGCAACATCGTGTCATCCGAGACACCCTGCAGATCGATGCCTTCGTTCGCAAACACATGCGTGTCGTATTTCGCGTGATGCAAAACCTTGGTTACACGATGTTCCTCCAGCCAGGGTTTCATACGCGCGAGGACCTCTGCGCGCGAAAGCTGATTGCTGGTATCCGGCCCCCGATGCGCAACGGGGATGTAGCACGCCACTCCTGGTTCGATCGAAAGTGAAATACCCACCAGTCTGGCCGTCATGGGATCAAGCGCGGTTGTTTCGGTATCGATTGCCACACAGTCCGCCTGTTGCAGGCGCGTGATCCAACTATCGAGCGTAGCCAGATCGCTGACCATCTCGTATTGAGTCTCGGTCGGCGCCGCAGGACGGATAGCTTCGGGTGCCACGCGCGTATCGCCGGCAGGCACGCGTTCTTGCTCGCCCGTCATATCGCGCAACCAGGTGCGAAAGCCGTAGCGCTCAAATAATGCGATCAATGCCTGCGCGTCGGGCTCTTTTGGTAGTAGCGTCTCAATGGTCGGCACCAGCTCTCGCAACGCGCAATCGGTCTTGACAGTCAGCAGCTCTCGGGTCAGAGGGAATTGCGGAATCGCCGCGCGTAAATTCTGACCCGCCACGCCTTTTATTTCCTCGGCACGCTCAATCAAGGCATCCACCGAACCAAATTCCTCAATCCATTTTGCAGCGGTCTTGGGACCGACTTTTTGCACACCTGGCACGTTATCCACGGTGTCGCCCACCAGCATCAGGTAGTCGACAATGCGTTCGGGCGTCACGCCAAATTTACGCACGACACCTTCGGGGTCGAGCTTTTCGCCAGACATCGTATTGACCAGTGTGACATGCGAGGTCACCAGTTGCGCAAGATCCTTGTCCCCCGTGGAGACGATCGTATGCACATCGTGCTCGGTCGCCCATTGCGCGAGCGAACCAATCACATCATCGGCCTCAACACCTTCGACACCGATGACAGGCCATCCCAAGGCACGAATCGCCTCATGGATGGGCTCAATCTGACGAGCTAGATCCTCAGGCATAGGTGGTCGGTGGGATTTGTACTCAGGATATAAATCGTCACGAAAGGTTTTACCGCGCACATCGAACACACATGCGGCATACTGTGCATTGAAGTCAGTTAGCATTTTGCGCATCATATTGACTACGCCATAAATCGCTCCCGTGGGCTCGCCCTGAGCGTTACGTAAGTCAGGCATCGCGTGAAAGGCGCGATACAAGTAACTTGATCCATCTACGAGCAACAATGTTTTTTTCATGGGTAACAATAAAGAAATGGCAACGCCGGTGATCCAGCAAACAACCCAAATTATGTCAGAGATGGTGCACGCTGCCGAAACACTCTCAAAGATCGGACCCGCGATCAGTGTTTTTGGTAGTGCACGCATCCCACCCGACTCACCCTACTACGAGATGTCAGAGGAAATTGGCACCCTCTTGGCTAAGGCAGGCTTTACCGTCATTGCAGGCGGTGGGCCAGGGATCATGGAGGCGGCCAACAAAGGCGCGTTTGAGGCGGGCGGCACGAGTATCGGCTTGCATATCAAGCTCAAAACCGAATCCAAAGCCAACCCGTACTTGTCCATCAATTTGCCGTTCCAGCACTTTGTCTCACGCAAAGCCACTTTTTTTATGCATTCGATGGCCTATATCGTTCTGCCAGGAGGCTTTGGCACGCTTGACGAGCTGTTCGAGGCCCTGACCCTCATGCAGACCGGAAAAGTCCCTACTGGACCTGTGATTCTGGTTGGAAGTGATTTTTGGGGGGGCTTGTATGAATGGATCGTCGAGAAACTTCAGGCGAGCAAGCTGATTGATACGCTCGATCCTGAGATATTCTTTATGGAAGACAGCCCTGCGCGTGCGGTTGAGCATATGCAGAGGTTTTATCAGAAGCATCCGGAGATCATGCGGCTACAAAATAACGGTCCCACTTGAAGCGCTAAAATTAATGAAATTTTAAAAAATATTACAAAACAAACACAATACTCAGGGGAAAAAAATGGATCAGTCAATCTTTACAGTCAAACTCAATAACCCAGACCTGCTGCGCATGCAGTCCTATATTGATGGCAAATGGGTCGATGCGACCGACAGCAGTTTGTTTGCTGTCGACAATCCTGCAAGTGGCGGAAATATCGCTCATGTAGCCAATCTTGGACCTGATCAGGCACAGACCGCTATTGATGCTGCAAGTCGTGCTTTTCCGATCTGGCGTGCAAAAACCGCTAAAGAGCGCTCAATCATTCTGCGTAAATGGTTTGACCTGATTGTCGCCAACACCGACGACCTCGCCCGCATCATGACGGTCGAGCAAGGCAAACCTTTTCCTGAGTCCAAAGGCGAAATCGCATACGGTGCGTCGTTTGTTGAATGGTTTGCCGAGCAGGCCAAGCGCGTCATGGGTGACACCATCAGCGCCCCTGCGACCACCAGTCGCATGCTGGTGTTGCGCGAGCCGATTGGTGTGTGCGTGGCAATCACACCGTGGAATTTCCCTAACGCCATGATCACCCGCAAGGTTGCTCCAGCACTGGCGGCAGGTTGCACCATCGTGCTCAAACCCGCCGAGCAGACTCCGCTGTCGGCATTAGCGCTGGCAGTTCTCGCTGAGCAGGCCGGTATTCCTGCCGGCGTACTGAACATCATCACCGCTGATAGCGCACGCTCGATTGCTGTGGGCAAAGTACTGTGCGCAAGCCCCACTGTGCGCAAAGTGACGTTTACCGGCTCGACCGAAGTCGGTCGTATCCTCATGCAACAAAGCGCACCCACCATCAAGAAAATGTCGCTTGAGCTCGGTGGTCACGCGCCCTTCATCGTTTTCGAAGACGCTGACATTGATGCCGCCATTGAAGGCGCCATGGCTTCCAAATACCGTAACGCCGGTCAAACCTGCGTCTGCACCAACCGCTTTTACGTACACGCCAAAGTCTATGACGAGTTCGCACAGAAACTCGCTGCGCGCGTCTCTGGCAGCCTCGCCGTGGGCGAAGGGTTTGAGGACAAAGTCACCACAGGCCCACTAATCGATGACGCGGCAGTTGCTAAAGTCGAGCAGCATGTGCAGGATGCGATCGCAAAAGGTGCAAAGGTTCTCACAGGTGGCGCGAGACACAGCCGCGGCGGTCGTTTTTACGAGCCGACAGTGATCACTAACGTCACCGAAGACATGCTCTGCATGCGCGAAGAGACATTTGGTCCATTAGCACCGATCGTCAAATTCACCGATGAGGCTGACGTGGTCAGACTCTCGAACAACACAGAATACGGCTTAGCGTCGTATTTCTACAGCCGCGACATTGGCCGTATTTTCCGTGTCGCAGAGGCGCTGGAGTACGGCATGGTGGGTGTAAATACCGGCCTCATCTCAAATGAAATGGCACCATTTGGTGGAGTCAAACAATCTGGTCTGGGCCGCGAAGGCTCGGTCTACGGCATGGATGATTTCATTGAAATGAAATACGTTTGCCTGGGCGGGATTTAAAAAGCTAGTCATATTGTTGCGCGATAAATTGGCTATTGCGTAACAGATGCGTTAAACGAATACATCTAAACATAAAAAAAATCGCACTCAGATGCGATTTTTTTTTGTACTTTTTTAATACCCTCTGTCCAGCATCACACCAGACAGGGTTCAATTCACAATGATTTAAGCATCACGAATTTAAGCATCACCGCGTGACATGCGCTTACGCTCGTTTTCCGTCAAATAACGCTTACGGATACGGATGCTCTTAGGTGTGACCTCCACCAGCTCGTCTTCCGAAATGAATTCAACCGCGTATTCGAGGTTGCAATCAATTGGCGTAACCAGACGAACCGCTTCGTCGGTACCGGATGAACGCACGTTGGTCAGCTGCTTGCCGCGTACAGGGTTCACAACCAGGTCGTTGTCACGACTGTGGATACCAATGACCATGCCTTCATAGACAGGGTCGTTGTGTGAAACAAACATACGGCCGCGGTCCTGGAGTTTCCAGATCGAGTAGGCAACTGCTTCGCCATCGTACTGGCTGATCAGCACACCGTTATGACGCTCACCCAGCAAACCATCCTTAACAGGACCGTAGGCATCAAAGGTGTGGCTCATCAAACCATTACCACGTGTCATCGTCATGAATTCGCCCTGAAATCCAATCAGACCGCGTGCAGGCACACGGTACTCAAGACGGGTACGGCCCTTGCCATCGCTGACCATATCAAGCAATTCTGCTTTACGACGACCGAGTTCTTCCATGACACCACCTTGGGTGTTGTCTTCGAGGTCGATGGTGAGAAGTTCGTAGGGTTCTGTCTTGACGCCATTCTCTTCGTGGAACACCACGCGAGGACGCGATACAGCCAGCTCGTAGCCTTCGCGACGCATGGTTTCAATCAGAATGGTCAGGTGCAATTCACC
>CAIPID010000442.1 GCA_903865015.1 uncultured beta proteobacterium
CTGGCGAAAAAAATGGGCACGAGACTGGGAGCAGGTTAAATATTGTTCAGATAAGTGCCGCACCTCTTCAAATGGCGCAAATTGAAAACTATCATTTACTGGTTCCGCAACGATCTCAGGCTTGCGGACAATCCAGCTTTTTCAAATGCTTGTTTTTTGGCCGATCACATCGCTCCCGTATATGTCCATGACAGAAACTTATCGGAATCAACACGATGGGGCATCCCCAGGATTTCAGGCCACCGCGAGAACTTTCTAACGACTGCATTGTCCGGCCTGGACGCAATGCTTCAGGATAAAGGTAGCAAACTCATCGAATTGCGTGGGGATATTACGCAAGAGCTCGTTGCGCTTGCAAATTCTCTATCAGGATGTCTGGGATCTTGCGAAATACATTCCGAGAAAATCGCAGCTCCGTTTGAACAGGAGATTGTCGATCAGCTGCGATTAGCGGGGATTCATGTTGTAGATACATGGCAATCCAGCATGCTTGATTTTTCAGAGTTACCGTTCACGATTGATGCGTTGCCCGAGGTGTTTACTCAGTTACGCGTGCAAATTGAAAAGCATGGGCTCAAAGCCAGAAAGGTACAGCCAGGTGTTACGAAGATACCTGCCCTGCCTGAGAGCTTAAAAGAGGTGGACGGTCACTCTGTCAACGTTGCCGCTGCAGAGTCGCCTGTTAACAATCATTTGTATCCCGCCGCAGTGAACTCTTTCCCATACTTTCAGGAAGACTATTTCGGTTCAGAGCAGGCGGCTAAAAAACATCTGACACGTTATTTTTCCAGTAGTTTGCCGGACACCTACAAAGAAACACGCGATCAGTTGTCAGGTATAGACTATTCAACAAAGTT
Source organism: uncultured beta proteobacterium (assembly GCA_903865015.1). GTDB lineage: Bacteria > Pseudomonadota > Gammaproteobacteria > Burkholderiales > Burkholderiaceae_B > Zwartia. The sequence continues at coordinate 858 of CAIPID010000442.1, forward strand.
CTCACCATGGCTGTCAATTGGTTCGCTCTCCGCGGCCACAATCGTTGAAAGTCTTCAAGATTATGAAATGGAGCACGGCGCGAATAAAAGCACTTACTGGATATGGTTTGAATTGTTATGGCGAGACTATTTCCGACTCTTGCATCTTAAGTATGGAAAAATGCTTTATCGAGCACAAGGCATATCTTCGAATCTGGCGTTAACTGCTCGACCAACGGCATATCCCGCGCGAGATCATGAAAGCTTTATAAAGTGGTGTGAGGGCTCAACAGGAACACCCCTCGTCGATGCAGCGATGCGCGAGCTTGTCACGACAGGTTACCTATCCAATCGTCTCCGACAAGTTGTTGCCAGCTACCTCATCTATGATTTAAACCTGGACTGGCGCGCGGGTGCGGCCTGGTTTGAGTCACAACTGGTGGACTACGATGTATACAGTAATCAAGGTAACTGGCTCTATATTGCCGGGCGAGGCAGTGACCCAAGGGGTGGTCGAAAATTTAATATTCAAAAACAAACCCATGACCACGACCCGCAAGGGATTTACAGAACAAGCTGGGGCGCGGCATGACGACATTACGACTTATCCTGGGTGACCAGCTCAACCCGGCACACGGCTGGTTTACTGAAGTCGCACCAGACACTATCTATACCTTGATGGAAATCCGTGAGGAAACTGACTATGTGTTACATCATGCACAGAAAATTATCGGTATTTTTGCAGGGATGCGTAGTCTGGCTGAGCAGCTTTCAGCCAAA
>CAIPID010000443.1 GCA_903865015.1 uncultured beta proteobacterium
GATCGTACAAGACTCGCCTCACAAGTGCACTTAGTTTTGTGTGTGTCGTAAGTGGTTTATTGGGGTTGAGTAATGCTCGTTCTGCGTATCTTGGTACGCGGTCGATCCTAACCTATACAAGCTTTGTTTCCTTCACCTACCAATGCCAAATTAAAACTCGCTCGATCAGTCCGCAAGTAACACATTGATTTTAAAGGGTTTGTCAAAAACCACTCGCGGACTTCGACCCATATCACTGGTACAGACTCACAGAGACTATCCGCCCCCAGAGACAAAACCCCCTCTTTTACCGCCCAGAACCCCCGTCTCCACAGTCCGCAACACTCCCCACAGACCCGCATGAACCCAAACCTGTAGGCAAAAAAATACCAACCCCGAAAGGTTGGTATGTGCGGTAATGGTGGAGCCTGGGGGAATTGAACCCCAGTCCGGGAACTACTTTTTTCAGCGGGACAATAGTTCAATATATTGTTGGCGATCGCCCAAAACTGACCCACTTAGAGCAATAGTTTTCACCCAAAATTGACCCATGTGATTGAATGTCCTGCTCAAGGAATGAGCAGGAGAATTTGGAGTGATTACAGTGGGCATGCTAGCTAAAATTAGGCGGATGCACTTGCGCGAGAAGCTCTCGATCCGAGAGATTGCGCGTCGCACCAATTTATCCCGAAATACCATTCGGCAATGGTTACGACAACCAGATATGGTGGAGCCGCAGTATCCGGTTCGACCGATTAAAAGCATCGTTGAACCACACTTTGAGCAGATTCGGCAGTGGCTCAAAGCGGATAGTCACCGCGCCAAGAAAGAAAGGCGCACGGCCAAGGTCATGTTTAACGAGCTCAAAACCCAAGGTTATGCAGGCAGCTACGTGCGTCTAGCCACCTGGGTGCGTAAGTTGCGCCAAGAGATCACGGATGCGCCAGACCTTAAAGCGTTCGTACCAATGTTTTTTGCTCATGGCGAAGCTTTCCAGTTTGACTGGAGCTGTGAGTACGTCTGGATCGCGGGTTTACGGCGCCGGCTGGAAGTCTCGCATTGCAAACTTGCCTCGTCGCGTGCCTTCTGGATGGTGGCGTACTTTACGCAGAGCCATGAGATGCTGTTCGATGCACACACGCGCTCATTTATCGCGTTTGGTGGAGTGCCACGACGAGGCATCTACGACAACATGAAGACAGCCGTCGACAAGGTGCTCCGAGGTAAGGGGCGCAAGGTCAATGCACGCTTCGAAGCAATGTGTGGTCATTATCTCTTTGAGCCTGACTTCTGTAATGTGGCCTCTGGCTGGGAGAAAGGCATCGTTGAGAAGAATGTTCAGGATCGTCGACGTCAGATCTGGGTAGAGGTTGGTAACCAACGATGGGACTCACTCGAGCAAGTCAATGCGTGGGTCTCTGAACGTTGTCGAACGGCATGGACTGAGATGATGCATCCGCAATGGCCAACGATGACGATTGCTGATGTGCTGCAAGATGAGCAGCAGCAAATGATGCCGTGCCCTAGACCCTTTGATGGTTATGTCGAGCAACCAATCAGAGTCTCATCGACGAGCTTGATTCACTTTGAGCGCAACAGGTACAGCGTACCGACTCCGTTTGCCCATCGCGTAGTCAGCTTACATATCTATCCTGCGGAATTAGTGCTTGTTGCTGATGATCAGGAGATCGCCCGACATGTTCGACAGTTTGATCGGTACGTGACGATCTATAACTGGGAGCATTACATCCCGCTCATTGAACGCAAGCCTGGTGCCTTACGGAACGGCGCGCCATTCATGACGATGCCCGACTCGTTGTTGAAACTTCAACGCCACCTTCTGCGTCATACAGGTGGAGATCGGGTGATGGCGCAAGTTTTATCTGCCATACCGGTGCACGGTATTGAAGAGGTGCTTGTAGCGGTAGAGATTGCGCTTGAGTCTGGACACCCAAGTGGTGAACACGTACTCAACGTGCTTGGGCGTCTTAAAAATCCCGTCACGCCTGAAACCGTTCTGGTGTCTCCACTGAACCTCAGAGTAGAGCCCTTAGCGAACGTCTCTCGCTATGAAACGCTGCGTAACATTCCAACAGAGGTCAATCATGTCCCATGAAATCATTCGTCATCTGAAGTCACTTAAACTCCACGGCATGGCCCATAGCTGGCCTGAGCTAACAGCGCACAATCGAGTTGCTGACTTCGATCCAGAGCAGCTCATGATGCAGCTTATTAAGTCAGAGACTGCGGAAAGAGAGGTTCGTTCGGTAGCCTATCAAATGAAAGCAGCAAGATTCCCGGCTCATCGAGACTTCAACGGATTTACATTCAGTGAAGCGCAAGTCGATGAATCATTGATGGCCGAGTTGCGTACGCTGTCGTTTCTAGATGCCGCACATAATCTAGTATTTATTGGTGGTCCTGGCACAGGTAAAACGCATCTAGCTACGGCGCTCGGTATCGATGCAATCAGTCAACACGATAAACGAGTCAGGTTCTTCTCTACGATCGAATTAGTCAACGCTCTCGAGCTAGAAAAAGCAGCGGGAAAACAGGGGCAGATTGCTCATCGTCTGGTCTATGCAGACTTGGTTATTCTAGATGAGCTGGGTTACCTACCATTCAGTCAGGCAGGCGGTGCACTTCTATTCCATCTGTTATCGAAACTATATGAACATACGAGCGTGGCGATCACAACAAACTTGAGCTTTGCAGAATGGCCCAAGGTGTTTGGTGACGCAAAGATGACAACTGCACTATTAGATCGACTGACACATCACTGCCATATCGTTGAAACCGGAAACGAATCCTGGCGTTTCAAACAAAGTGAGTCCAGTAAAAAACAAACCAACAGAAAATCAAACAAAAAGGGGGATTCAGATACGAAAAAACTTAACTTATCCACAGAAACACTGTAATTTATGCAGTAACAGGGTGGGTCAGTTTTAGATGAAAACTCTGGGTCAGTTTTAAGTGATTCTCAACAAATATATGCTTGATAGCTATAGGTACGGTACTTTTTCTTGCCCGTCATTTCCACCACTATGCCCAGTTCCTCAAGAGATTTTACGGCTGCGTTTGCAGTAAGAAATGTCGTGCCAAGTTTCTGTCCAACCCGCTCGATTGTGAAACGGGGCATCATAGGCAACATTTCAAAAAGTCGATAACTAGAGGGTCCTGCCTTGGGTGATTGGAGCAGACGTTTACGGTCACCTGCGACTAAGCTTGCAACTTCAATGATGTTTTGTTCTGCCTCATTCGCTGCTATGCTGACTCCTTCCAGAAAAAATGAAACCCAGGACTCCCAATCTCCCTCAGTGCGGATGTTTGATAGCCTTCGGTAATATTCCGCCTGATGTTTTTTCAAGTAACCGCTTAGGTACATCAACGGTTCGGATAACAAACCCCAATATTCAAAAAGCACTGCGATGAGCAGTCTGCCGATCCTATCGGTATTACATCTCGCAGCGAGATGTGAAAGAGTACGCGGGCGCATCGGGTCTGCCTCGCATGCCTGCAGCAGAGCTTGAGTCTGCAGTGCTTGAACAATTACGAGGCCTTATGCGCTCACCAGAATTGCTTGCCGAGGTTCTGCCACATGCGATCAGTTTGGATCCAAGTCTGGACGAGGCTAAAGCCACGGTCGCGATGACACGCCTTGACGAGATTTGGGATCAGCTATTTCCTGCCAAGCAAGCGCGCATTATGCGCCTCTTGGTCGAGCGCGTAATTGTGCCACCAACTGAGTTGGAGGTACGACTGCGCGTCAATGGGCTTGAGAAAATGGTTCTGGAATTGCAAGCCGATCGCCTGCAGGTCATGCACGAGGAGGTTGCAGCATGAGCGGTTTACACATCCATAAAAATGGCACGCCGGAAGTCATTGAGTCGAGCGATGGCCGTCTCACGCTCTCGGTTCCCATTCAGTTCAAGCGACGCGCAGGTCGTAAGCTGATTACGCTGCCCAATGGTGAATCGGGTGAGCCGAGGCCTTGGGGTATCGCCCCCACAGCGCTGCAACTTGCGTTGGCGAGAGGGCATCGCTGGCTTGCAATGCTGGAATCAGGAAAGGTTAGTTCTTTGCGAGAGATCGCGACCCAGGAGGGCGTCGACAATAGTTACGTCAGTCGCATGATGAATTTGACGGTGCTTGCGCCCGATATTGTCGAGGCGATTCTGGACGATGCGCTGCCGGATCATTTGACGCTGTTTGATATTGCTGTAGATCCGCCGACGCTTTGGGAGGAGCAGAGGGCTTGGCTTGGGTTGGCTGTGACCGCCTCATCTGAAACTGGTATCGCTCACTTGGAGATCAGTTTTTGATCAGGGAGTATTTGACCTACTCTGCCTCGCCCAGGAAATTCAATTAAATTACCGCCTCCAGACCTTTGCGATCCAGCAGATTAAGCAACTTTAGCGAGGGACCGCCTGGATGCTTATCGCCTGCTTCCCATTTGCGCACTGTTGACAGGCTAGTATTCAATACCGAAGCCAAAACAGCTTGGCTTAGTTTCAGGTGGTCCCTTAGTGCACGAATTTTTTCACTATCGTATGCTGGAATGGGATCTAGACAAAGCAGATCAAATTTGCGCATTTTTCGTTTATCAATGAAGCCGAGGCGATGAAGATCGCTTGCAGTTTCATGAACAGCTTCAAAAATGAGGCTCTTGGCCTTAGATTTTGTGGTCATCGCATATCTCCGTTAAGGATCCGTCAGTCAAGGCTTCGTCCAGTTGTTTAACAGTCCTCGCCAATAGTTCTGCTGCAATATCTTTTAACGCTTCCAGTTCACCATCTGAGATATTTGCGCGGTCATTTTTTTCAAACCCGTACACAAAAATCCATCGGTTTCCCTTATTTGTCGCGACCAAGGTTCTGGCCCCACCTCGCTTGCCCCGACCGGAAAGTCCGACTCGTTTTTTGAGGATCCCGCCGCCCAGATCAGCATCGATCAAACCGTGCGTCATTTCGATTACTGCAGAATAGAGCGCTTTGTCACTGAGTTCAGTCTTGCGCATCCATCGAGCAAAGTAGCGAGTCTTAAAAATACGTTTCATATTTGATTGTGCCACTAAGTGGCATACATTGTCAAGGGTATTGCTACGACAGATTTGGTGCCAACTGCTCCAACTCCGCTGCCATCCGGTATCCGCATGGTTGTTGGCTTTCCTGCAGGATCTGTGACTGATACTGTTGCAAGACTGATTTCCGAACAGTTATCTAAGTCTCTCGGGCAGCCTGTCGTTGTGGAGAATAAACCTGGAGCGAATGGTTCGATAGGCGTAGGAGAAGTTGCACGCGCTGCACCTGATGGCTATACGCTATTAGTGACAAATTCCAGCAGTATTACTATTAATCCGCAACTTTATAAACAGATTAATTACAAAGCATCTGATTTTGCACCGATATCAATGATTCTCGATGCGCCCTTTATTCTGACGGTGAATCCGGATTGGGCTAAAAAGAATAATGTTGTAAATCCGAAAGACGTCATTAGTTATGCAAAACGTCAACCTGATAAATTAAGTTATGGCTCTGCCGGTCAAGGAAATATCGCGCATCTGAGTTTTGTTTCTTGGGGTAATCGAACAGATGCAAAAATGACGCATGTCCCTTATAAGAGTGCATCTCAGGCTGAGCTTGCTGTCATCAGTGGTGACCTGGACGCGATTTTTGATACGTTGAGTGCGATGCCGCATATCCAGTCCGGGAAACTCAAACCCTTAGCCGTGACTGCATCAAAACGCATTGCACAATTGCCCGATGTGCCGACGATGGCTGAGTCAGGTTATGAAAATTTTGAAGTGACGTTCTGGATGGGATTGCTGGCACCCGCTGGAACTCCAGCGCCCATTATCCAAAAAATTTATGAGGCAGCTAAACAAATAAATAATGACCCTAAAGCATTAGCGGCATTAAAAAACAACGGGGAAGTCGTGATGATGGAACCTGCAAGTTTTGCGCAAAGGATTAAAACCGAGGTGCCTCAATGGGGCGATGTGATTCGTCGCGAAGGTTTAGTGCTTGAATAGTTTGGCTATTTTTATTTCCGTCCAACTCAAATAAATACGAGGTTGATATGTCAGACGCTAATCTTAGAAAATTCATGGTTTTCTATTTAATTCCGCTAGAGACGATGAATGATTGGAAAAAAGTCGATCCTCAATTCAGACAAGCCTCTGAGGAAAAAATGAGGCAAGAGTGGGCAGCGTGGATGCAAGCACACACAAGCATGATTCTGAGCACAGAGGTGGGTGGAAAGACAAAATCTGTGATTGCTAATGGTGTCACCGACATGCGTAACGACATTATTCTCTTTTCGCTCGTTCAGGGCGAGTCCCACGATGCAGTGGCTAATATGTTTCAGAATCATCCGCATTTGCAGATTCCTAATGCGTCGATCCAAGTAATGGAGGTTATGCCAATGGGACCGATGCAGTAGATCTAAGGATTCTTCATTCAAAGCTTTGAGCAAAGAGGCAATAGACATGTACTCAAACCAAAATAAAAATTATCTGTTGAATCTGCTGACTGCAGTTTCAATAGGCCTCTTTATGAGTGTTGCACAAGCACAAAATACGGATCAGAATTGGCCCACCAGACCAATTAAATACGTTGTGCCATTTGGTACTGGGGGAGTATCGGACAATGTAGCAAGATTACTTGCACAACAACTTTCCATAAAACTTAAGCAAACAGTTGTTGTTGAAAATAAACCAGGTGTTTCAGGCATAGTGGGTACACAGCTGGTTGCCAAATCAAGCGCGGATGGCTACACCATCATGGGAGGTACAATCACAACACATGCGGTGAATCCATTCTTTGCAAAAAATTTAGGATACAACCCAGTGACTGATTTTGTACCACTTGCAATGGTGGGTACAGTGAGTAATGTTTTAGTGGTACCGGCTGATAGCAAGTTTAATAATGTCCAGGATTTGATTCAGGAGCTAAAACGCAATCCTGACGGATTGACTTACGGATCCGCAGGTGCAGGCACATCACAGCACCTTTCAGGTCAACTGTTTCAGAGTATGACCCATACTAAAATGCGGCAAATTATTTACAAGGGTGGATCACAGGCAATGATCGATCTTGCTGGAGGCCAGCTTGATATGGTGTTTGAAACCTACGCTGCCGCGCGTCCCATGATTGAAACTAAAAAAGTAAAAGTCTTGGGAGTTACCTCAAGTAAAAGATTATCAGAGCTTCCTGATGTACCGACCATATCTGAGGCTGGAGTGCCTGGATTTGAAATGCAATCCTGGCAGGGTGTTTTCGCACCGGCCGGAGTCCCTGTGCCAATAGTTGAAACGTTATCAAATAACTTTTCAGAAATTATCAATATGCCTGAAGTACAGGAAAAATTGCGTGC
>CAIPID010000444.1 GCA_903865015.1 uncultured beta proteobacterium
CTGATCTCAACCGCCGATGTGCTCGTACATAACTTCAGACCTAGCGTGGCACCACGACTGGGAATTAGTCATGCGCAACTTCATGCGATTAATCCGCGACTGATTTATTGCGCGGTAAGTGGTTATGGTGAGACAGGCCCACTCAAAGAAAAGGCCGGTTATGACCAAGTCCTACAAACCATGACGGGGATGTGCGCGCTGCAGGGCAAAAAGGAAGGCCCCCCCGAAATTCTGTACGGTTCAATCGTCGATTATTACGCCAGTGCACTGGTCGCCGCCGGCGTATCCTCGGCACTGTTTGAGCGATCGCGCAGTGGTGAGGGACAGTTTGTAGGGATTTCACTGCTTAGCGCCGCGCTCACACTGCAATCTGCGCGTCTGATCTGGGCTGAAAACGAAGCTCGCGAAGTCGGACGCGATATGCGCTCGGGCGGCATCACAGGCCTGCATCCGACCAAACAGGGATACCTGTACATATCGGCTAACACTGCGCACTTCTGGAAAGCCTTATGCCAAAAAGTCGGTCTCAACGAGTGGGTCGATGATGAACGTTACGACAGTGTCCGCAAACGTGCCCAACACCAGAGTGAAATTATCCCTAAACTGCACCAAGCCCTCAGCCAACGCAGCGCCCTGGAGTGGGAAGCGCACTTTGGTGAGGACGTGCCCTGCTCCGCCGCAAGAACCATCGAGGATATGTTTGATCACCCCCAAGTACTGGCGCAGGACATGATCACGGAGTTTGATCATCCGGTCGTTGGGCGATATAAAGGGCTCAAGCGCACGATTAAATTTGACAGAACTCCCGGACCCGATCCATTCACCGCGCCGACTCTCGGGCAACACAACCAGATTGTTCAGCAAGAAGTTGAACGCATACAAAGACAACAAAGCAAATCATGAGCATCCCAAATACTTCAGGCACGCAAGCACCTAAACTCTCGGTCCCTGCAAATGCCTGTGATTGCCACATGCATATTTACGACCCTAAATTTCCACAAGCAGCAGACGCAGCAGCATTACATGCCGCAGCGTCTGTTGATGAATACCGTCTAATCCAAAAACGACTGGGAACGACGCGTACGGTTGTCGTGACACCTCGCAATTACTACACAGACAATCGCGTGACGCTGGATGCGATCGAGCGACTCGGTCGGGCTAACACACGTGGCGTAGCGGTATTACGGGACGATGTCAGTGATGCCAGCCTGCAAGCACTGCATGAAGGCGGCATTCGCGGTATCCGCTTTTCGCTCTACACACCGGCCAATGCGGCGGCGACCTTTGAGATGGTTGAGCCACTCGCCGCGAGAATCAAAGAGCTCGGATGGCATGTCCAATTACACTGGACTGCAGATCAAATCGCAGCGCATGCTGACATGCTTAAGCGAATCGAATCTACGATTGTGTTTGATCACATGGGTCGCTTGCCTCAACCCGCTGGCGTCTCGCACCCAGCACATACCATCATTAAACGCTTACTCGATCAGGGAAAAACCTGGGTCAAACTCTCTGGACCCTACCTCGACACAAAAGTTGGTCGAGAGAACAACTATCGTGATGTCGATGGCGTTGCGCAAAGCTGGATTGCCGCAAACGAAGACAGGATGGTTTGGGGCAGTGACTGGCCGCATCCAACTGAGCACGATAAGCCCGATGATGCGGAGTTAATGGATTTGCTGGGTCGCTGGACAAGTGACACAACAATCATTCAAAAAATTCTGGTCAATAACCCCGAAAATCTCTACGGTTTTGATCCGCTCTAAATATAAAAAAACCGTGAGGCAGCTGTCTCACGGTTCAGACTATTAGACTAGCTTGACGCAATATCAGCCGCGATGGGCTAACACGCTACGCAGACGCTTGGCAGAATCTCGCAGCATCGTTTCGGTCGTCGCCCAGTCAACACACCCGTCCGTTACCGAGCATCCATAGGTCATCTTGCTCAGGTCAGCCTGGATCGACTGATTGCCAGCAACCAAATTCGATTCAATCATCACCCCAACGATCGACTCGTTTCCGGCCACAATCTGGCTGACGACATCCGACATTACCAAGGGCTGTAGCTCTGGTTTTTTATAGCTATTCGCGTGCGAGCAGTCCACCACGATATTGGGGATCAGCTTGGCTTTTTTCATCGCCTCTTCGGCAAGAGATACGGAGACAGTATCGTAATTGGGACGACCGTCCCCCCCTCTCAACACCAGGTGTCCGTAAGGATTACCTGTTGTGTGAACAATCGAAACTTGGCCATCGCCATTAATACCAAGAAAGCGATGCGGTCTGGCGGCTGAAAGAATCGCATTAATGGCAATTGAAACATCGCCATTTGTGCCATTTTTAAAACCCACGGGGGTTGATAAACCAGAGGACATCTCACGATGGGTTTGCGATTCTGTCGTACGTGCGCCGATCGCACTCCAGCTGATCAGATCACCGAGGTACTGAGGAGAAATCGGATCTAGCGCTTCGGTACCCGCAGGAAGTCCCAAAGCATTGACTTCCAGCAAAAATTTGCGTGCCAGTGTCATACCCTCGTCAATTCGGAAAGAATCGTCCATATGAGGATCGTTGATGTAACCTTTCCAGCCCACAGTGGTCCTAGGCTTTTCAAAATAAACACGCATGACGATCATCAACACATCGGAGACTTCGTCAGCGAGCACCTTGAGTCGACGCGCATATTCGAGACCAGCAACGGGATCATGAATGGAACATGGGCCAACGACCACAAAACGACGTTTATCCTCTCCTGTCAGGATCTTGTTCAGGGCCGCACGACCTTTCTCAACGGTTGCAGCAGCGGCCTCGCTCAAGGGCATCTGCGCCTGTATCTCATCAGGCGTAGGCATGGAATGAAAAGCGGCGATATGCAGATTATCAATCGAGGGATGTAAGGCGGAGTTTGTCATGATTTATGTCAGGATAGAGAGGGGCTCAAAATCTAATTTCTCTATATTCTAGGCTGTCTGCGAAAACAATTCTCGCCCAACCACACTTGCCGGCAGCCGATGACAGTCCGAAGCCGCATCTAATACACTAACGCAATGAACGCCAACAGAAGAATCGCTCATCTGGACATGGATGCTTTTTTTGCATCCGTCGAGCTATTGAGCTATCCGGAATTGCGTGGCAAGGCAGTGGTAGTGGGCGGCAGAAATGCAGCGGTCACGAGATCTGAGCAAAGTGGTCAACATCAATTCACCTCACTCAACAAATATATTGGTCGAGGCGTCGTGACCACGTCAACCTACGAAGCGCGAGCCTTAGGCGTTTTTTCTGGAATGGGTTTGATGAAATCCGCTGCCCTCGCGCCAGAAGCCATTCTCTTACCTGCTAATTTTGAAGCGTACCGACATTATTCGCGATTATTCAAAGCCGCCGTCGCAACCATTGCCCCACAGATCGAAGACCGTGGCATAGATGAAATTTATTTCGATTTATCCGATTTTGACGAAGACACTGAAACACTCGCAAAAAGAATAAAAGCTGCCGTATTCGAGGCGACCGGGTTGAGTTGCTCAATCGGCATCTCACCTAACAAACTGCTTTCCAAAATCTGCTCTGATCTGGAAAAACCCGATGGCCTGACCATTTTGCATCCCCACCAGATTCAACAGCGCATCTGGCCACTTGCGGCAAAAAAAATTAACGGTATCGGGCCGAAAGCCAATGAAAAACTTGCAACGCTCAATATCTATACGATCGCCGATCTGGCCGCGGCCCCCATTGAGATGCTTGTCCGTCATTTTGGTCGCAGCACCGGTACATGGCTCAATCAAGTCTCTCACGGAATTGATGACAGGCCTGTTGTCACCTCCTCGGAGCCAAAATCAATCAGTCGGGAAACGACGTTTGAACGCGACTTACATGTAAAACACGACAGGGCCATCCTGAGCGAGATATTTACAGACTTGTGCACGCGCCTGTCCGCTGATTTAAGACGTAAAGGTTATGCAAGCCGAACCATAGGGATCAAACTGAAATTCGCAGATTTTCAGGTCGTCACCC
>CAIPID010000445.1 GCA_903865015.1 uncultured beta proteobacterium
CTAATTCTGGTGCGAATTTTGCCTGATTTTGTCAAAACAGGGCACAAGCGCGGATAAATCACCGCGTGAGATATCTATGTGCGTGCCTGCGCCAAGGGTGCCTAGCTGATGACGGACCATCTCTACCAGCCGAGGATGCGTAACAATATAGCTACAGCGAGACGCCCAGTCCGACCACCCTGCTTGCTCAATTTGTCCCATCACAGACTGTATGCCGTGAGGACTCGTTAGCAGCCAGACCACGTGGACCTCGTCTTTAGCCCACACTAAAAACTGATTGTGTAAATCTGGTGACCATGTTGCAAGTTCGCGACAATAGGCAACATGCAATTGCACCTGAACGCCGCAAGCCAGGAACTGATCAGCCAACCAGTCCCGACCGTCCTGACCACGCAAGATCAACACACGCTCAGGTATCGTGCCTCGGGCCGTCATCAGACGCCACAACGACTCTGAATCCTGAACATCGTTGGCGTCAGGATGCAACACCTGCACTGATTGACCAAACGTATCACGCACACTTTGCGCCGTCGTAAGTCCGACACAGGCGGCAAGGGTCGACGCAGGCCAAACATAATCGTTGCCTAATTGACCCGCATAACCAGCCACAGCATTACCACTAACAAAAACAATCAGATCATAATTCGCCGGATCTGGTACTTGCTCGGCTTCATCCAGCATGCGTTGTTCAATCCGCAGGGCTGGCGCTATTGCGACGACCCAGCCCGCCTGCTCTAACGCGTGTGCGAGTGCCTCATTGAGCCCTCGCGGACGCGTCAACACGGCAATAGGCTGCACTGGCATCATCACGTCAGGTTAAGTCGAGCTGGACAAAGCAGAAAGAATAGCACCGGCACCTTGGGCCATCAGCTGTTCGGCCACCTGCAAACCCAGAGTCTGGGCATCGGGAATGAGTCCTTGGGCTTGTGCGCGATAGATCGTCTTTCCATCAGGGCTCGCGACAAGTGCACGGATGTATACGTTGCGCGCATCGACCTCTGCATAGGCGGCCAGTGGCACTTGACATGAACCACCTAGCGCGCGCGAGACGGCACGCTCAGCCAGTGCACACGCAGTTGTTGCGTGACAGGACAATGGGGTGAGCAATTCGAGCAAATCTGAACGACTCTGCAGAATTTCAATGCCCAGAGCACCCTGGCCCGCAGCAGGCAAAGAGTCCTCAACAGAGATATGTGAACGAATCCGGTTAGCAAGACCTAAGCGCTCAAGACCAGCGACGGCAAGAATAATCGCAGCATACTGACCACTATCGAGCTTACCCAGGCGTGTATCAAGATTGCCGCGCAAGGGTTCGATTTTCAGATGCGGGAAACGTGCACGCAATTGCGCCTCGCGACGCAAGCTCGAGGTCCCCACCACGGCGCCCTCTGGCAAATCAGCAAGGTTTGCATAATCATTGGATACAAACGCGTCACGACAATCGGCACGCTCCATGATGGTCGATAGCTCGAAAGGCAACTGCATATCCACCGGCACATCTTTCAAAGAATGCACAGCCAGATCTGCACGACCGTCCAGTAAAGCGTTTTCAAGCTCTTTGACAAAGAGCCCTTTACCGCCGACTTTAGACAAGCTGCGATCAAGAATCTCATCGCCCCGGGTACTGAGCTTAAGCAGTTCGACCTGCATAGCAGGATAGATTTCCAGCAGACGAGCCTGCACGTGCTCGGCCTGCCACAGAGCTAATCGACTCGCGCGTGTCGCGATGACAAGTTTGCGTTTAATCGTCACTTAAATGATTACCTGAAATAGTTCAAAATCACTGTCAAGACAATGCCGATGACAGCCAGAATCCCCAAACCTTGCAGGATTGTCCAACCACCTTGTGATTGTTTGACATTTTTTTGCATAATAAGACTCCTAAAATGTAAGCGCTCAGGTTACATCGGAACATGAAAAACGCCGGCACAGGATACATGCCGGCGTTTGACAAATCGCAATGAAACTTACAGAACCGACTTGAGCAACTTAGCCATTTCTGATGGGTTCTTTGTCGTACGGATACCGCAGGCTTCCATGATTTCGAGCTTAGCGTCCGCTGTATCAGCGCCGCCAGAAATCAGAGCACCTGCATGACCCATGCGCTTACCAGCGGGCGCCGTAACACCAGCGATAAAGCCGACCATTGGCTTTTTCATGTTGTCTTTGGCCCACAAGGCAGCATTGACCTCATCAGGACCACCGATCTCACCAATCATGATGACGGCGTCGGTTTCTGGATCGTCATTAAACATTTTGAGCACATCAATGTGCTTCAAGCCGTTAATTGGATCACCACCAATGCCGACCGCGCTGGACTGGCCCATACCGAGTTCAGTGACTTGCGCCACCGCTTCGTATGTGAGCGTACCTGAACGGCTGACAATACCGATGCGACCTTTGCGATGAATATGACCTGGCATGATGCCGATCTTAAGCTCATCAGGTGTGATCAGACCCGGGCAGTTTGGTCCGAGCAACAGCGTTTTGCTGTTCATCTTGGCCATACGGTCTTTGATTTCGAGCAAATCACGTACGGGGATGCCTTCAGTAATGCAGATGACCAATTCGAGTTCGGCTTCGATGCCTTCCCAAATAGCTGCTGCAGCACCTGCAGGCGGCACATAGATCACTGAAACGGTCGCGCCAGTCTCGGCTTTTGCGTCTTTAACTGATGCAAAAATCGGGATGCCTTCAAAGTTTTCGCCAGCCTTTTTAGGGTGGACGCCAGCAACGAATGCCTCGCGACCATTCGCGTATTCGCGAGAAGTGCGGGTATGAAACTGGCCTGTTTTACCCGTAATACCCTGGGTGATGACTTTAGTATTTTTGTTGATAAGAATCGACATATATGAATCCCTGGCGAATTATTTGGCCGCAGCAACAACACGGGTGGCAGCTTCAGCCATCGTGTCAGCGCTGATGATAGGCAAGCCGGACTCAGCCAGCATTTTCTTGCCCAGCTCTTCGTTGGTGCCTTTCATGCGGACCACGAGTGGCACGGAGAGGTTCACAGCTTTGCAAGCGGTGATCACGCCTTGGGCAATCACATCGCAACGCATGATGCCACCAAAGATATTGACCAGAATCGCTTTCACGCTCTTATTGGCCAGCATGATTTTGAAGGCTTCGGTTACGCGTTCAGCTGTAGCACTACCACCCACGTCCAGGAAGTTGGCAGGCTCGCCGCCAAACAGCTTGATCGTGTCCATGGTTGCCATCGCCAAGCCTGCGCCGTTGACCAGACATGCAATATTGCCATCGAGCTGGATATAGGCGAGTTCGTGCTTGCTGGCTTCGATTTCAGCGGGATCTTCTTCGTCCAGATCGCGGTAAGCCACGATTTCTGGGTGGCGGAACAATGCGTTGCTGTCGAAATTGAACTTTGCATCCAGCGCAATGATGTCGCCTGTGCCGGTCAACACCAATGGATTGATCTCAGCCAGCGATGAATCTGTATCCCAGTATGCCTTGTAGAGTTTCTGGAACTCTGCCGCAGCCTTGGAGACTGAAGCCTCAGGCACACCAATACCGCGCGCCAGATCGGTGGCTTCTGCATCGCTCAGACCTTTGGCCGGATCGACAAACACTTTGAGGATTTTCTCAGGGTGGTGTTCGGCGACTTCTTCGACGTCCATACCGCCTTCACTGGAAGCCATCACGCAAACACGCTGTGTGCCACGGTCGGTAACAATACCAACGTAGTATTCTTTCTTGATGTCAGCGCCTTCTTCGATCAGCAGGCGACGGACTTTTTGGCCCTCGGGACCTGTCTGATGCGTGATCAGTTGCATGCCCAGAATCTCTGAGGCGTACTTGCGCACTTCATCGATAGACTTTGCAACTTTCACACCACCGCCTTTACCGCGGCCACCTGCGTGAATCTGCGCTTTGACAACCCAAACCGGGCCGCCGAGCTTTTCGGCTGCAGCAACTGCGTCTTCAACGTTGAACACGGGAATGCCACGTGGCACGACAACACCGAATTGTCTAAGTAGTTCCTTGCCTTGATACTCGTGGATTTTCATGGGGCTCCTGTCATTTCAGAAAAAGTACTTAAAAAGGAACTGACTGCATATTGAACATCTAGCCAGTAGTCGTAGATTTTTTATTGCTCGGCAATACATACCATTGCGGATAATGCTCTTTAGTTACCTCGCCATCGAGGCGCCAAGCAC
>CAIPID010000446.1 GCA_903865015.1 uncultured beta proteobacterium
ATAGAACTCAATATTTGATTTGAGCGGACATCCTCTTCCACAAGCTCTGTGGGAGAGTGTTTGGTTCGGTATGGCCAATACACGACTTTAAGTTCTCCCGATTCAGTTTCAACAATCGCTGACAAACTCTCGACCCAGTCGCCGTCGTTGCAGTACAGAATCCCATCAATATCGCGAATCTCTGGCTTATGGATATGGCCGCACAATACACCGTCGTAGCCACGGCGTTTGGCTTCGTGCGTCAGGTTTTCTTCGAATGCCGTAATAAATGAAACTGCATTTTTGACTTTATTTTTTAAATACTGCGATAAAGACCAATACGACAACCCAAACTTGTGACGGACGTGATTAAACCAGTTATTAAGATTTAAAATCACCGTATACATGCTGTCGCCCAAGTAAGCCAACCACTTGGCGTGCTGGATGATGCCGTCAAACAAATCACCATGCGTAATCCAGAGCACCCGCCCGTCCATCAATTGGTGGGTCGTATCGTCGACAATTTTGATGTCTCCAAAAGCCATCCCAAGAAATTGTCGAATCACTTCATCGTGATTACCGGCAATATATGTGACCTGTGTACCCTTACGCGCTTTACGCAAGATTTTTTGGACAACATCGTTATGGCTTTGCTTCCAATACCAGCTTTTCTTCAGTTGCCAACCATCGATAATATCCCCCACTAAGTACAGGTGGTCGGATTCATTCCACTTTAAGAAATCAAGCAAATAATCAGCTTTACAGCCAGTTGTCCCCAAATGAATGTCTGAGATCCATATCGCCCGATGGCGAATGGGGCGTTGGTCTGGATCATGGGGCTCGGGTGGTTTCATGAGCAGTAATACTGAACTACATATTTGACATGAATATTGCACCAACATGACGTTTTAGTGACGCCATGGAAATTCAGCCTGAAAACATGCAATGTTCTAGTAATACAAAGTCCGCACCGCGCTCAGGCTCAGCAAAAATAGCGAGAGATTCGAATTGACACGCTGGTAGTGCATCAAATTTTTCGGATGCAAAATTAATGAGTGACTGAATCTGTAACTCTGAACAGTCGCGCAATGGCCCGGTGAGCGACATATGGAACCGGAAATAATCCAGCACATACGGATAGCCCCACTGTAAAAGCATCGAGTCTTTAGCCAGACTCAAGCCTGCAGTGCGTCGACGCAATAACTCATCAGGCGGCAAAGGAGCAGCCAGCTTATGCAACTGAGTGACACACGCCCGCTCGACTCTGGATATTTCTGTTGTATCACCTGTCGGCGTAAGTGCTAAAAAATCATCCAGACGCGTCACTTGCAGTCTTGGCAATTCAAATGCTTTGAATTGTGAACAAACCAATTCCAATTCATTTTTCAATTGATTAAAGTCGGTATCCCCACGTAAGACAAAGGGTGCTTTCATCGTTGCGTGCCATCCATAGCGCCTGGGATGTGCAGTTAATTGCATAAATTTTTCAGGCGCAATCATCGGTGGATAACTCTGATTAACAGCTCGTCCAAGAAACGCGCTGCGGCCTAGCCATTCGCTACCAGCGTTACACCAATCGTTATCAGGTCTTGGAGCGTAATAGATTGCGTAGCGATAAGGTTTTTTATTCATGAGGCTCATAGGTTATGAAAATAAAAGTAGCTCACTGTCATACAAATGAAATCTCTGTGTCATCTGAGTGTTATGTGACTGTCACTAAACATACACACTGACTATCTAAGATAACGAGCTTCGTTGTAATCGCAATGAATAAATTTTCTTGAACGATATCAGGCTCATGTTGCAATCTGCTGACAGCTTTACAAAAAACCCAGTTAATACACGATCACAATGGATGGCTCTCCTCGCACGAGCGCCTCTCGATTTACTCGAAAATGCGCTTGGAGAGCAAGCGAATCAGCAACCCCAGTGGCTTAGAAAGCCTGAAACGGGCCTGATGATGATTGAAGCCAGAGCGGGTGGCACGGGCGCGCGATTCAATCTTGGCGAAGTCAGCATTACCCGATGCGCCCTGAGATTGGCCAACACGCAAGTGGATGCCCCGGTTGGCATCGCTTATGTATTGGGTCGCTCACACAAACATGCACGTTTAGCGGCCATGATTGATGCCCTATTTTTGACAACACCAGATCAAGCCCTTCAAGAAAAAATACTAGCGCCCATCAAACAACACTTGCATACGCAACGCGTCAGACGCGAAGAAAGAACGGAGACAAGCAAAGTCGAATTCTTTACTGTCGCAAGAGAGTCTGGAGCGAACGATGAGGCGGAGGAATAATCATGCTCGCAATTGATTTATCAAAAGTAGTGGCCGGATTTAATGATCCCGTCCATGACAGTCAGCGCGTATTCAGAGATTCACTTCAGGCACTTTCTCACCCCGGTGATGTTGTGGAGCTGGTACCGAACGCGGCAATCCCCAATGAGGCGCAGCCAAGCGCTGCAGCCTTATTACTGGCATTACTTGATGCGGACAGCAGACTATGGCTTTCCCCGACTATCGCTGCAAGTGATGCAGCGCACTGGATTGTCTTTCATACCAATTGCACGCTGGTTGACAATCCATCTTTAGCTGACTTTGCATGGATTAATAGTTTTGGTGAAATGCCAGACTTGACTAATTTTAACCAGGGTACCGATGAATACCCAGAGCTATCAACGACTTGCCTGGTCAATGTTGCTGGTTTTGTAAATGAATCCAATTCAGGTCAGACAATCACATTGCAAGGCCCGGGGATTTTAGAAAAAAGTCAATTGTGCTTGAAAGAGATTTCTGACGCACACGTTGAAAATCTACTCATTCAGTGGCGTGCTAACAATGAGCAATTCCCTAAAGGCGTAGATGTGTTTCTCTGCGGATCACATGAGATCGCAGGATTACCGCGCACGACAAAGTTGTCGCTGACTGAATCAACCATTCCCAATAAAGGCTGAGCATGTACGTTGCCGTCAAAGGTGGCGAACAAGCCATCCTGAATAGTTACAAACTTCTTGAAATACAACGTCGAGGCGATGAGGCGGTCCCGGAACTCAGCATTGCACAAATCATGCAACAAATGAAACTTGCGGTCGATCGCGTCATGACGGAAGGTTCTGTTTATGACAGGGAGCTCGCCGCCCTGGCAATCAAACAAGCAAGTGGAGATCTGGTCGAAGCGATATTCTTGCTGAGGGCTTATCGAGCGACATTACCCAGACTAGGCTCCACCAAACCTCTTGATACAGGCAGGATGCAGCTTGACCGACGCGTCTCTGCAACATTCAAAGACTTACCAGGTGGGCAGATATTAGGGCCTACCTACGATTACACCCAAAGACTACTAAATTTTTCACTACTGGCATCACAAGATCATAGCGATGCAGAGCAAAAGCAACCATGGGCTTCTGAAAGCACTGTAAACGCTACGCTTGATGCAAATGAAAAAAAGACTGCGACAAAAGTGATCGAATTACTCAATCAGGAAAATCTGATTGAAAAGCACCCGATTCCTTCTGGCGATCCTGCACCGAATGATCTGACACGTAAACCCGTTAAATTCCCTGCGGATCGCCCGACCCGATTACAAAATCTCGCGCGTGGTGACGAAGGATTTTTGTTGTCGATGGCGTACTCAACACAGAGAGGCTACGCGCATAGTCATCCCTTCGTTGGTGAAATACGGTTAGGTACGGTAGCCGTTGAACTCGAACCCGAAGAACTTGGCTTTGTCATCTCTATTGGTGATATTGAGATCACTGAATGCGAAATGGTCAATCAATTCGCAGGCAGCAAAACCGAGCCTCCTAAATTTACACGCGGCTATGGACTCGCCTTTGGTCACTGTGAAAGAAAAGCAATGGCGATGAGCCTGGTTGATCGATCCCTCAGAGCAGCCGAGCTCGGTGAAGAAGTCCAGTCTCCCGCTCAAATGCCTGAGTTTGTTCTCTCACATAGCGATAGTCTCGAAGCATCTGGCTTTGTGCAACATCTTAAATTGCCTCATTACGTGGATTTTCAAGCTGAATTAGATTTGGTCAGAAAAATGCGCGCTGATTCAGACCATTCATCAAAAGATACACAAGAGGTTGATCACAATGTCTAATTCTTTGTTAGATCAATCTCAACAAATATCAGGTGAAGATCAGTTTGTAGGCGACAGCTTTAATTTCGCCTATCTCGACGAACGCACCAAACGCATGATCAGACGTACGATCCTAAAGGCTGTTGCCATCCCGGGCTATCAAGTCCCTTTTGGCTCGCGTGAAATGCCCTTGCCTTATGGCTGGGGAACCGGCGGCATACAAGTCACCGCATCGATTATCGGCCAATCCGACGTTTTAAAAGTCATCGACCAAGGCTCGGACGATACCGTTAACGCAGTCAATATTCGTCGATTCTTTCAGCGCACAACAAAAGTAAACATCACGACACGCACGCCTGATGCGACGTTGATTCAAACCCGCCACCGGATCCCGGAACATCCGCTCAACGAGAATCAAATTCTGGTTTATCAGGTCCCAGTACCTGAACCGATGCAATGGCTGGAACCTCGAGAAAGTGAAACACGCACGCTCCACGGGCTAGCTGAGTATGGACTGATGCACGTTCAACTGTATGAGGACATTTCACGCTTTGGTCATATCGCGACAACCTATGACTATCCCGTGCTCGTCAATGATCGCTACATCATGTCGCCCTCTCCTATTCCAAAGTTTGACAATCCAAAAATGCACATGAGCCCAGCGCTGCAGCTGTTTGGTGCGGGCAGGGAAAAACGTATTTATGCCGTGCCCCCCTATACGAAAGTAGAAAGTCTGGGTTTTGAAGACCATCCATTTGAAATACAAAAATGGGATGCCGCATGCGAACTCTGCCAGGCGACCGATAGCTTTCTGGATGAGGTCATTACCGACGATCAAGGCACGCGTATTCACGTTTGCTCAGATTCGGACTATTGCCAGACCAGACAAGATGCAATGCAAAACAATCAAGGTATGGCTAAACAATGAACAGGCAGCTTAATCATCCTCTGCTCCAAGTCAGAGGGATATCGAAACGCTATGGAGATCGTGTCGCACTTAAACACGCAAGCTTCGATTTATGGCCTGGAGAAGTACTCGCGATTGTGGGTGAATCAGGCTCTGGCAAAACTACTCTGCTCAACGCCATTGCTGCCAGAAACATGCCAGATCACGGCGAAGTCAAATTCACAGGCAGAGAGGGTCAAATCTTTGACGTGTATGCCATGAGCATTGCGCAGCAAAGATTGCTTGCAAGGACAGACTGGGGGTTTGTGCATCAGCATGCTTCAGATGGTTTGCGCATGGATGTGTCTGCTGGTGCGAATGTCGGTGAACGTTTGATGGCTTTGGGCGAACGGCATTACGGCAAACTCAGAGCAATTGCCGAGCAGTGGCTTGAACGCGTTGAGATTGATCCTAAGCGGATTGACGATACGCCCAAGGGGTTTTCAGGCGGTATGCGCCAAAGGCTCCAGATTGCCCGCAATCTAGTCACTGAGCCAAGATTGATATTCATGGACGAGCCTACCTCTGGTCTTGACGTATCAGTGCAGGCGAAATTACTCGATTTGCTGAGAAAACTCACACATACGATGCACTTGTCAGCGCTCATTGTCACGCATGACCTGGCAGTGGCACGACTGATTTCACACCGAATGATCGTGATGCAAAACGGCAATATTGTCGAAGAGGGCCTGACAGATCAAGTCCTGGATGACCCGCAACACCCCTATACACAGCTGCTGGTTTCATCGGTACTTCAAGCATGACACAACACCTATTACAACTTAGCCACGTCGCTAAATCATTTACCCTTCACAACCAAAATGGCGTCACCCTTAACGTACTGGACGATGTGAATCTGTGTGTCGACGCCGGTGAGTGCGTCGTGCTGGATGGGCCATCAGGCATGGGCAAAAGTACTTTACTTAAATTAATTTATGCAAACTATCGCGCCACACGCGGCAATATCTTGCTCAATGCTCACAACCAATCACCGATTGATCTTACAGAGGCCACTGCAAGAGAATTGATTCAAATCAGAAAATCCACAATTGGTTATGTGAGTCAGTTTTTAAGAGTGATCCCCCGTGTTAGTGCACTGGATGTTGTTGCAGAGCCATTGATAGAGGAAGCAAATAACGATCCTGAAGTCATCCGTAACGCCCGTGCGCAGGCAGCTCTTTGGCTCACACGCCTTCGTATCCCGGAAAGATTGTGGGATTTACCTCCTGCAACCTTCTCTGGAGGCGAACAACAGCGTATCAATATCGCACGCAGCATGATCAAACCCCGCGCACTACTTTTGCTTGACGAACCCACCGCTTCGCTGGATCCAGTCAACACACAAACCGTGATTGAGATGATCCAGGAGTCTGTCGCGCAAGGCACGGCAGCAATCGGGATTTTTCATGACCAGCAAGTAGGCAATAGCGTTGCGACACGCCACATCAATCTCAGCTCTTTCAGGAAAGCATCATGAGTGATCAGATAATTTACAAAAATGCACGCATTATCCTGAAAGATGAGGTCATACTTGGTTCAGTCTCGGTCTCTAATGGGATCATCGACTCAATTGATCCGGGGATGACGTCGAGCAAGGCAGGTATAGATTTCGAAGGCGATTACCTCATGCCCGGCATGGTTGAGATGCATACGGATAATTTTGAACGTCATCTCATGCCTCGTCCCAAAGTGAGCTGGGCTGAAATTCCTGCGCTGCTCGCGCACGACGCGGAAATTGCATCTGCCGGCATAACAACTGTATTCGATGCGCTAGGTGTAGGTGATGCAGATACGGACAACGTCAGAGGCAAAGGCTGGGAGGAAGTACTCACCGCTCTGGCGATATGCGATGCACAGGACTTACTACGCGCAGACCACCATATTCACGTGCGTTGTGAGTTACCGGCGCCCAATACGGTGGAACTATTCAAACCCTTCATTGGCCATCCCAAACTATCACTCATCTCTTTAATGGACCACACCCCTGGTCAGAGACAATGGGAGGATGTAGAAAAGGCGCGTACCTATTACACAGGTAAAAAAGGCTGGAGTCAGGCCAAATTTGAGCATCAGGTCGAGCATGCTTTTAAATTACAGGAAATGTATTGCGCACCGCATCGCAAATATTTTGTTGATTTTTGTCAGGCTAATGATATTCATCTGGCCAGTCACGACGACACGACAATAGAACACGTCAAACAAGCACATGCCGAAGGTGCAAGCATGTCAGAATTCCCCACTACGATGCATGCAGCACAAACAGCACATGATCTGGGTTTACTTAATGTCATGGGCGGACCTAACGTAGTCCGAGGCGGCTCACACTCAGGCAACGTTGCAGCCTCAGAGTTGGCACGCCACGATTTACTCGACATTATTTCATCGGACTATGTGCCAGGCAGTCTGATCAGCGCGGTCTCACGTCTGGTAAATGATGAAATCCTCTCCTTACCCAAAGCAATTTCTACTGTGACGTATAACCCCGCGCGTGCGACTGGGCTGTCCGACCGCGGATTGATCAAACAAGGGTTGCGTGCGGATCTGGTGCGCATGCGAATGATTGCATTGCACACGACGGGTCCGCAAGCCATCGTTAAAACAGTATGGAAAAAGGGTCGGCAGGTTGTTTAAAGTGATAGCACCTTAATAGGAGATCGCTGTGAAACAAAACTGTCTTGTAACTGTCAACACCCAGTCATATCCATTAGCCATACTTTAGATTCGGTCAATTTGTGAGGTTCGCCATGGGCACTGCGCTCTCCATCGAACAACTTAATAAACGCTTTATTCCTGGTAGAGCGGCACTCAACTCAATCAATATCTCCGTCGATCATGGAGAAATGATTGCGTTGATTGGTGCATCTGGATCAGGAAAATCCACGCTACTCAGACATATCGCAGGTCTAATTACCGCAGACGTTGGCTCTGCATCGCGCATCGAGATTAACGGCGAATGCGCCCAGGCGCACGGCAGAGTATCAAAAAATATCCGTCATATCCGAAAACGTGTTGGCTTCATTTTTCAACAATTCAATCTCGTTGATCGCCTGCCTGTTCACACCAACGTTTTAGTCGGATTACTTCATCGCCTTCCTCTCTGGAGAGGTTTGCTTGGTGTATTCAATGCACAGGAAAAATCTCAAGCATACGATGCGCTCAAGCGCGTGGGGATCGCGGAATGCTGTGCACAGAGAGCATCGACACTGTCAGGCGGCCAACAACAACGCGCAGCCATTGCACGAACATTAGTCCAGGGTGCAGACCTGATTCTGGCGGATGAGCCCATTGCGTCCCTTGACCCAGAATCCTCACGCAACGTCATGGATATCCTGTCGAAAATAAATCGTGAGGATGGCAGCACAGTCATCGTATCTCTGCATCAAGTTGAGATGGCCATTAAATATTGCCCGCGTGTGATTGCTTTACACAAAGGCAGTGTCGTGTACGACGGCCTTTCAGCCGATTTGACTCCCGCATTACTGCGCGAACTCTATGGTGTGCAAGTTGATGAATTACTGAATACCTCAATACAGGATTCATTGTTGCGCAACAACGAATTAGACGAAACCCTGTCATTTAATCAAGAAACACTCCGCCTCGTACAAGTAGCCTGATTTATCAACTTTTAACCAAGAAACCTCATGTTCAAAAAAATATTATCGTCCGCAACCATTGGTTTAGCCATGATGACTAACGTGCAGATAGCATCTGCCGAAGACATCAATTTCGGCATTATCTCGACAGAATCTACGCAAAACCTGAAAGCCGAATGGCAACCTGTTCTGGATGCGATGCAAAATCAAACCGGATTAACAGTGAAAGCATTTTTTGCATCTGACTATGCAGGCATCATTGAAGGCATGCGATTCAATAAAGTGCAGGTTGCATGGTTAGGTAATAAATCCGCGATGGAAGCCGTCGATCGTTCTAATGGTGAAGTATTTGTCCAAAAAGTCAACGCCGATGGTTCGCTTGGCTACACCTCACACCTGATCGTCAATAAAGCAAGCAATATCAATACTGTTGACGATATGTTCAAACTTGGCAAATCATTGAGCTTTGGTAATGGCGACCCAAACTCAACATCCGGTTATCTGGTACCGGGCTTTTATGTTTTTGCTCAAAACAAAATCGATCCAAAAACATTCTTTAAAGTGACACGTGGTGCAAACCATGAAACAAACGCTTTGGCCGTTGCAAACAAGCAAGTTGATGTCGCAACGAACAACAGCGAAAACCTCGACATCATGAAGAAAAAGGCTCCAGAAAAATTTGAAGAAATTAAAATTATCTGGACATCGCCTTTGATTCCTCTTGATCCGCTGGTCATGCGCAAAGATCTGCCTGAAGCGACAAAAAAGAAGATCAAAGACTTCTTTTTGAACTACGGAACTAAAGATCCTGCAGAACAAGCAGTATTGGTCAAAATGGGAAATCTGAAAGGATTTAAAGAGTCCACAGATGCACAGTTGATCCCGATTCGCCAGCTAGACTTATTTAGTCAGCGTATCAAAATTGAGTCAGATACCGTATTGAGCGATAGCGACAAAAAGATGAAACTCGCTGAAATCGACTCCAAACTTGAAGCTTTGAAGAAGTAATCACCATGTCCTCTGCCAATACCCTCACCCATTACTCCCCAACTTTAAAACGTAACTGGGGTTGGCAGCTGACCTGGATTGTCGTTGTATTACTTTTGGCCGCATCCTGGCAAGGTGCCGAGATGCGGCCAATGGAATTATTCCGCGACGCAGGCAATATGGCTACGTACGCACGCGACTTTTTCCCTCCTAATTTCAATGACTGGCGCGTCTATCTTGATGAAATGCTAGTCACAGTACAAATTGCACTCTGGGGTACAGCCCTGGCAGTTATCACAGCAATCCCCTTTTCTCTGCTTGCCTCTTCAAACATCGCGCCCATCTGGATCACGCAACCTATGCGCAGAATCATGGATGGCTGTCGCGCGATCAACGAAATGGTCTTTGCGATGCTGTTTGTTGTGGCAGTCGGTTTAGGTCCCTTCGCAGGTGTCTTAGCGCTTTGGGTCCATACAACAGGCATTCTTGCCAAACTTTTTTCCGAAGCTGTCGAAGCCATACATCCTGAACCTGTCGAAGGCATCAGATCCACAGGTGCTTCGGCCCTTCACGAAATTGTGTATGGGGTGATCCCTCAGGTGATTCCGCTTTGGGTCTCTTTTGCACTCTATCGTTTTGAATCAAACGTTCGCTCGGCAACCGTTGTAGGCATGGTCGGAGCGGGCGGGATTGGCGTCGTATTGTGGGACATCATGCGCAGTTTTCAGTATGCACAAACGTCAGCGGTCATCGTCATCATCATATTAACTGTCACTGTGATTGATTTAATTTCATCACGCATCAGAAAAGCACTTATTTAAGAGAATTCCTCACTATGGCACTCACACTGAACGACATATCAGACTTAATCAATACGCAAGGAAGTAAGCAATATGGAGGGGAAGCCGTTTCCCAACTTGAGCATGCGCTGCAATGCGCCTATCTAGCTGAATGCGCGCAAGAAACAGAGGAAACGATTGTCGCTGCTTTTTTGCATGATATCGGCCATTTATTGAGTGCGGGTAAAGTCGAAACACCAATCATCGATGATCATACCGACGATTTGCACCAGTACATCGCGTTACCATTCATACGCACTTTATTTTCCGATGCAGTGCTTGAGCCAATTAAGCTGCATGTCGATGCCAAGCGATATCTGTGCGCTGTGGACAAAGGCTACTGGGCAACTCTTTCCGACGCCTCCAAGAAAAGTCTGGAACTTCAGGGTGGCACGTATTCAGATCAGGAAGCTGCGGAGTTTGAATCAAACATTTACGGACAGCAAGCTGTCCGCCTGCGCAGATACGATGATCTCGCCAAAATTCCTGGCGCAATTACACCCGACCTGAATCACTATCTGGCAATCATGCACCGCGTGGCTATTTAATTAAACTAATCGCGTCACCTGCTGCTAAACAATGGCAGCAGGATGAATCAATGTTCTGAATATGGTTTCGGTGCGCGTCACCACTGAGTTCCAATCATGCTCTACCGCGGTTTGACGTGCCTGTTTACGAATCATTATTCTCAGGGCATCATGATCAACCAATTGGGCCGCTGCACTGAACAGCCCTTGCTCGTTTTTTGCCTCGATCAGCATACCGTTTTCCTGATGTCGAATTAACTGTCCTGCCGCGGCATGATCGTAGGCAATCACAGCCAGACCACTCGCCATCGCCTCTATCGTGACATTGCCAAACGTTTCGGTCAGACTGGGAAAGACAAACAGGTCAGCACTTGCATAGTGTTCTGAAAGTGATTTACCTGTTTTTTGTCCTACAAATAACGCGTCAGGACAACTTTTTTCAAGTACCTCACGCAGCGGCCCATCACCTACGATCACAAGCTTGACAGGCAATCCTTGAGCTACCAATGATTGATAACAACGAATCACTGTTTCAAGATTCTTTTCAACAGCCAAGCGTCCCACAGACAACAAAACTTTCGTGTCTGGGGTCACCCCCCAAGACGCTCTGAGTAGTTCAGAACGATAGGAGGGTGAAAAATGTTCCGTATCCACACCGCGGGGCACCACCATCAGCTTTTCAAATCCAATTTTCGATAACTCTGCCATTAAACCTTGCGTCGGTACCATCGTGCAATGCGTGGAGTTGTGAAATTTACGCATGTAGGACACGATCGCTCCTTTAAGCCAGCCGAATCCATAAAACTGGCTATAGGCATGAAAGTTCGTTCGGAAATCCGAGCTAGTTGGAATGTTGAGTTTTCTGGCCGCACGTGCAGCCGACCAGCCTAAGGGCCCCTCTGTCGCGATATGAACCAGGTCTGGGCGCTGCTTGAGCCACAGCTTATGCAGCGCTCCCTGCGCAGGCAAGCCCATGCGTAGTTGTTTGTACATCGGTATTGGTGCCCCTCTGACAAGCACCTCCTGATAACCGCTCTCCGTGAGCGGCAAACCATCCATGCGATGTTTTGGTCTGACAAGCATCAAGGTATGGCCCTTAGCCCTTAACCCTTCGACGATTTTGGATATCGTATGCGCAACGCCATTGATATCTGGCGGATAGGTCTCGGTCACGACCGCAATTCTCAAACTAGGTTGCGCTGGATAGAAACGATCAATCTGTAAAGGATCAAAGTCAGACATCTGGGACCTTTGTGCTGAGATGCTCTCACTCTAATGAAACAATGTAACGTTTGCATGACAATTGCTTATTTTTTCTTAATTGACTTGTTTCTGAAAAAAAACAGACATCTCAGTGTCACTAAAAATTCATGTTCACGCAGCAATGGTCTGAAATAATTTCATCTGATTTTGAATACCAATATTCAAACTACAAAAATCTGAAATTACAAAAGGACTGTTATGAAAGAACTGCTTGAGACACTCAGAGTCCAGCGCTGGGACGATCATCGCTACTACCATCACAGCCGTATCAATCAGAGTTTGCATCTGATCAGTGCCTTATCCTTTTTAGTCTCTTATGTGCTGTTGTTTATCAATCCTGTCATCGCAGCGCTGCTTGCCTGGTTAGTCTCCATGACGACACGTCAAGCAGGTCATTTTTTCTTTGAACCCAGAGGCTACGATCATGTCAATCAGGCGAGCCATGAACACAAAGAAATCATCAAGGTTGGCTATAACCTGCACCGCAAAATCGTCTTGTTGAGTATCTGGGCAGCAATCCCGGTCATTGCGTATTTCGCACCACAATACCTGACCTGGGCGGTACCAGAAGCCTACGAAGACACTTTTGTACGCATGGTTGGTATGACCTGGCTGTTTTTGGGTGTGGCTGGCTTGCTGTTCAGAGCAACTCAATTATTTTTTAAAGAAAATTTCAAAAGCGCATTGGCTTGGGTGATCAAAATTCTGACAGACCCCTTTCACGATGTGCTGCTTTATTACCGTTCGCCTTTCTACCTTTTGAAAGGCGAACTGATCGATCCAATGCCACACGTGCAATCGCACTAATTGGCTAGCGCCAGTACTGTCGCAACATCTCCTTCAGTATCTGGCGTTTGATATGCTTATTCGTCTGACCATCGGGTGTCCACCACCAGCCATCGGCGGACATCTTCTGCGCAGCACAGATAAATCGTTCCGTAAAAGCTTCAAAGTCGTCTTCACTGAAATTCAAGCTAAAAATCAACCTTCCAGTACCGACCCAACTGAGGGCGATACCCTCGCGGCGCATGTAAAACTGCAACATCCAGTTATAGCGGCTCGGCACATCAAACAATACCGTCCAGACCGAAGACATCGCCTCGACGCGCAGAGGCAATCCAGATCGTATAAATCGATCGTTAAGCTGGGCTTTGCGCGCAAGCCAAGTTTCATCCAACACACGATAGGTATGTCTGATTTCTTCAGTCTCCAGACGATGAAGAAATACATTCATCGCGCCCATCACATAGGGGTGGGCATTAAATGTCCCTCTGGCAAAGCAAATATCACCAGGGCGATCGTTTTTGTATCGCGTCATCCATTTATCTTTACCGCATACAACACCAATAGGCAGCCCACCAGCGAGTGTTTTGCCGTAAGTCACTACATCGGCCTCAATACCGAAATACTCTTGCGCGCCACCCATGGCGAGGCGAAAGCCCATGAATACTTCATCAAAAATCAGCACAATGCCTTTATCGGTACAGATCTCTCGCAGCGTCCTGAGCCAGTGCGTGTAAGCGGCTCGATCATAATGCGCACGACGACTACCATCCACAGTCGTATTGTCCGTCGGGGCAGACTGATTTGGATGCATCGCCTGCAATGGGTTGACCAGTACACAAGCAATGTCGCGGCGATTACGCAATACACGCAATGTATTTTCATGCATTTCGCGCAATGTCAGTGTGTCTTTAGAAGGCGGCATAGGATTGCCAGGCCCAGGCTGCACGTCATCCCACCAACCGTGATAGGCCCCCGTAAATCGCACGATCTTATTGCGCCCCGTTTGATAGCGCGCAACCCTTACGGCCTGCATCACGGCTTCTGTCCCAGACATATGAAAGGACACCTGATCCTTGCCGGAGATCGCGCACAGTCGTTGAATATTATCCAATACACAGGGATGGTAGGCACCCAATACTGGACCGAGCGCCTGAGCTATAGCACTCCCCTCCTCGATACAGGATTTATAAAAATCCTGACCAAAGACATTCACGCCATAAGAACCGGTCACATCAATCAGACGCACCCCATCCATGTCGGTGAGCCATATGCCATCACTACTTTGCATAAAGCTGCCGATCTGAATGTGTTGTTGCAACACATCACGAAACTGGTAAGGCACGCGATACTGACTGATGAATTGCAAGTCTGCGATCATCTTTTTGGATTCGGCAGTGTGTTGCAAAGTCAGCGGGCTACGTACTGTCAAATCCTGCCCAAGCGTTGCCAAACCATACTGCCGTTTTTGAACAATATCAGCCGGAGCCCCATCTATATCAAACCATTGCTCCACGGTGTAAGAATAGCCAGGAATGCGGCGGGCAATGCGTTTCGCCCATCTCAAGTGACCACCAAGCGAAGGATTTTTTGCAAGAGAAAGCTGCAGTCTTTGCCTGGCTTTTCCAATCAATCGAATCAGTACACCAAGCACTATCAGACCGACTAGGACATTTACAAATGAAACGGTCATATTTCTACGCCTTATTGAGTAATTTACTTTTCAAACCTCCTTTTTATGACTCTTGGATGACGGATTGATGAACATCAGAGCAACTATTCAAAAAATATTTTCGCAAGAAGATTTAAATTTTCTCCTGACCAACCGTATACCAAGGCAAACAGCTACGCATTTCATGGGCTGGTTCAGCCAGATCAAGGTTGGCTGGATGCGCGACCTGTCAATCGCTGTATGGAAATTATTTACAGATCTGGATTTAAGCGAAGCTAAAAAGAGCAAATTTGATAGCCTGCACGATTGTTTTATCAGGGAGTTGCGAAAGGGTGCTCGGCCAATCGACATGGACAGCAATATCTTTACCAGTCCGTGTGATGCCATTATTGGAGCGTGTGGACATATTGTGAACGGGCAAGTTTTTCAGGCCAAAGGATTTCCCTACACATTACGCGATTTGCTTGGACATGAAACTGACACAAGCCAGTGGCAAGATGGTGAGTATGTCACTCTGCGTCTGACTTCGTCCATGTATCACCGATTCCATGCTCCTTACGATGGCACCATGCAAAAAGTGAACTATATTTCTGGCGATACCTGGAACGTCAATCCGATCGCACTTAAACGCGTAGAAAAATTATTTTGTAAAAACGAACGCGCACTGCTTTCGCTGGAAATCGGTCAAGCGCATTATCCGATTGCTTTAGTTCCTGTCGCGGCTATTCTTGTAGCAAGCATTCGCCTGCATGGCATTGATACCCTGTTTCATTCTGGCTGGTCGGGTGAGAAAAAATTTACATGCGATGTTCAATTCCGTAAGGGCGATGAACTTGGCTGGTTTCAACACGGCTCAACCATTATTGTTTTTGCACCTAAAGGCTTTACGTTGGCCGAAAACGTTTCACCCGGCCAACATATCAAAATGGGGAAAGCATTAATGCACTTACCTGTCGGCAAGCAAGCGCGTTCTGCCCCTGATACTGGGGCTGCAATTCAATATTCGCCGCAATCGGCATCCCAATTCAACACAACCGGAACCCTATTCTCTTGAAACGCGGCTTTTATCTTGTCATCGCAGCACAAACACTTTCCTCGCTTGCGGACAACGCGCTTTTTATCGCAGCAATTGCGCTCATTCACCAACTGGAAGGCCCAGTCTGGGTACCGCCCTTAATCAAATGGGGCGTTGCAGCAAGTTTTGTTTTATTAGCACCATTTGTAGGCGCCTTTGCCGACTCCTACCCAAAAGGCAAAGTGATGTTCATCACCAATGCGCTTAAGGTTGTAGGGTGCCTGTTGATGTTCTTTTACGGAATATTTGGGTTGAAAAGTACTGGCCAGATTATCCTCATCTGTTTTGCATATGCAATCGTTGGCATGGGTGCTGCAGCCTACTCACCTGCTAAATACGGCATTGTCACGGAGATGTTGCCGCCTTCATTGCTGGTGCTCGGTAATAGCTGGATGGAAGGAATGACCGTGATCTCCATCATCATTGGCGCGGTGCTGGGTGGTTTACTGATCTCTCCCTTTGTCTCTGATTTCTTATTACATCAGACGTCTCTAAGTAGTTGGTTAACAACGCCAGCTGAGACAGCCATTTTCATGATCGGCTTTCTGTATGCCGGCGCATCGCTCATGAATTTATTCATCCCCCAAACGTATATCTGTTATCCGGTTCAGTCTAAAAACCCCATCGTGCTGATCAAATCTTTTAAAAAATATGTATGTGTACTGTGGCGTGACGCATTGGGTCAGATTTCCTTATCCGTGACAACGTTGTTTTGGGGTGCGGGCGCGACACTGCAATTAATTGTGATTGAATGGGGCCGTCAAAATCTTGGCTATCGGCTGGATCAGGCATCCATGCTGATGGGAATCGCTGCCTTAGGGACAGTCGTGGGTGCGATTGCTGCAGCGCGTGTTCCGCTTCGGGCCTCGCTGAGCGTGCTACCCGTTGGCGTAGCTATGGGACTGGTCGTGCTGACTATGCCTTATATCCGCGACACCTGGGCTGTCTATAGTCTGTTGCTGTTGGTCGGTGGGCTTTCCGGATTTTTTGTCGTGCCGATGAATGCTTTGCTCCAGCATAGAGGACATGTTTTGTTATCGGCAGGTCACTCAATCGCTGTGCAAAACTTTAACGAACAATTAAATATTTTATTGATGGTCTCGCTCTACTCTCTGATGCTTTGGCTAGATATACCGATCAATCTGATTGTTGTGCTGTTTGGCTTGTCGGTCGCAGGACTCATGATCGTGATCATTATCTGGACCCGTGGCAATATAAAAAGAAAGCCCGATCTCCTGGAGGAAATCGGGCAAGAGGGTTATGGCCAGGCTATTTAACTGAAGCAAACTTCTACTCTTCGTGTTTCCCCAAACCCAAATAACTCTCAATCACACGAGGATTGCCCGCCAGATCCTTGGCCGGCCCTTCGAGCACCACCGCCCCAGTCTCCAGCACATAGCCATAGTCGGC
>CAIPID010000447.1 GCA_903865015.1 uncultured beta proteobacterium
AAAGACGTCACCTTTGCCTATCCCTCACGCCCTGACTCTTTGGCGATGAATCACGTAAGCTTTGTCGTCCCGCAAGGCGCGCGCTATGCCTTAGTCGGTACTTCAGGCGCGGGCAAAAGTACTTTGTTTTCATTGTTGTTGAGGTTTTATCAACCCTCATCTGGACAGATCGAGGTCTTCGGTCGAGATATTACCGAATGGCCTGTCAGTGATCTGCGCAATAACATCGGGATCGTGCCACAAGAGCCCGTGATCTTTGCGGCGAGCGCCATGGAAAACATCCGCTACGGCAGACTCGATGCCAGCGACGACGAGGTCATCGCCGCTGCACACACGGCGCACGCCAATGGTTTTATCTCTGCGTTGCCTCAGGGCTACGATAGTTTCTTGGGCGAGCGAGGCGTGCGTTTATCGGGCGGTCAAAAGCAGCGTATTTCCATCGCACGCGCGATCTTGAAAAACCCACCTATTTTATTGTTGGACGAGGCCACCAGCGCGCTCGACGCCGAATCAGAACGTGAAGTGCAAATGGCGCTGGACGTGGTCTTGCCCGGCAGAACCTCCTTAACCATCGCACACCGACTTTCCACAGTGATGCAGGCGGATCATATTCTTGTGCTGGAGGATGGAATGGTGGTCGAGCAAGGTAAGCACGCCGATCTCATCGCGAAGGGTGGACTTTATGCGAGGCTCGCAAAGCTCCAGTTCACTTGAGTGTTAATTGAGTTTTACTAAAGTGTTCATAATGCTTTGCATGTATGGTGTCGGTTTAACTTTTCAAATTTACGCAAGCAAGTTTTCACTGTAAGAAAAATATGAGTAATTATCCAGATCTCGCGTTTGTAGATATCGAAACGACAGGCTCAAATTTTGAGCGTGACCGGATTACTGAGATCGGTATCAAAACACTCGCGCATGGTGAGGTGACGATCTGGGAAAGCCTGATCAACCCCGAGACGTTTATCCCGCTGAATATCCAGAGACTGACCGGTATCTCGCCCAACATGGTGGCAGGGCAGCCCAGTTTTGACGAGCTCGCGCAACAGATTAAACAAGAACTCGAAGGCAAAATATTTGTCGCGCACAACGCGCGCTTTGATCATGGCTTTATCAAGGCCTCTTTCAAGAGGATGGGCATTGATTTCAGGCCAAAGGTCTTATGTACAGTTAAGCTCTCCAGACTCCTGTTCCCCTCGCAACCTCGTCACAATCTAGATACCATCATCAATGCGCACGGCTTGACCGTGAGCGCGAGACATAGGGCGCTCGGCGATGCGGATGTGTTGTTGCAGTTCTGGCGTGTCTGCGAGCAGACTGTCGGCCCCGAACGCCTGCTCCAGGCCGTCAATCAGTTAATCGGCAATGCGAGCCTGCCGCCCCATATCGATCAAAACATGATTGACGTGATACCTGATTCTCCAGGCTGTTACATCATGTATGGAGAGAATAGGGCACCTCTTTACATTGGTAAAAGTATTGCCTTACGCACCCGTGTCATGGGTCATTTTCAGGCAGCGCTCACGCAACGCAAGGAAATGAAGCTCTCTTTGCAAGTCAGAGAGGTCGACTGGATCGAAACTAGCGGCGAGCTCGGCGCGTTGATTCTCGAGTCCAAACTCATCAAAGAACGCATGCCCAGCATGAATGTGAAACTGCGCCGCTCAAAAGATCTGTGCGGGTGGCGGCTTGAGCATGATCCTGCCGGAGTCCTGCGGCCCTCGCTCGTGAGCCACAAAGAGTTAAAACCCGGACTGCAAGAAGATCTCTACGGTTTGTTTTATAGCAAAAGAGAAGCAAACGCCTATCTCACTGCGGTGTCTAAAAAGTATCACCTCTGTGCAGCTTTGCTAGGTCTGGAAAAAGTCGAAGAGGGAAAATCCTGTTTTGCCTATCAGGTCAAACAGTGCGCAGGCGCATGCATCGGCCAGACCTCGCTTGATCTACATAATTTACAAGTCCAAACAGCGCTGAATTTTTACAAAGTACAGGCCTGGCCTTATCCCGGTGTGATTGCGATCAAAGAGGGCGACGAGATGATCGTCCTCAATAACTGGTGTTACCTGGGCTCGGCGATTAACGAAGACGAGCTCTATGAGCTAGCAGAGACAAGAGATGCCGAGTTTGATCTGGATATTTATAAGCTGCTGAAAAAAGCTTTAGCAGGACCTTTTAAACATCAGGTGATTAAGCTTGGTAGGTCTTCGCAAATATCAATTGATTAGCTTTAATTGGCGCAGTGTTGGCGCCAACTGACTGTTAGAGCGTAATTTTATTGTGCTGCGCGCTATCCGTATTCGGTCTATCGCCAGCAATGTAGGCCTTCACCGCGCTATAGGCGTATTTGAGACCCTGCATTCCAGCGTTATTCCAAAACTCGCCTTCTTGGGCTGTAAATTTAAGTATCGCGATATTTGGATCCGTTTTTCCTAGAGGGAACCAGACTTTCCAGGCCTCTTTCCACATGGTTTCGAGTAGCGCTTTGTCATGCGTCACAACGACCTCGCCTTTCACGGATGCAAATTGTCCAGAGCTTTGAAACGTCAGCAAAGCATGGGGATTTTTATCAATTTCGTTCACCTTTACAGAACCGGCGTCCGTTAAAAGATAGACGTCCATGTCCTTGTCTAAGCGAGCAATGGCCATTGGCCGGGCGTGCATTGCCTCAGCTTGATGCGTAACCAACATCGCGACGTCGAAATTTTTGAGTAAATCGTAAAAATTACTATTGTCTTTGTCCATTTCAAAATGCTCCTGAGTGTTTGGTGATCATTTTCACGAACCCACTTTAATTGGTATTGTTTAAATTAAAGGTTCGCCAACACACATAGCGCAATGTTTATTTTTGATTGAAAAATGGCTTAAGTAATGCGATTAATTGTCTCTGCACCCAAGCTATTAATAGACGTAATACACCGGCCATAACTAAATAAATTTGAGTAACATTTTTAGGCACGTGTCGATAAAACTTAATTTCATCGACATATTTTGTGGACATGTCGATGGTATCGACATATCATGATTACATGTCGATAAAATAGAGTTTTGTAAGCATGAGCAATCCCGAACAAGTCTGGAACCCATTCAAGCCTCACAATAACTTAGTAGCTCTCCCGCCACCGAATGAGCTTGAGACCCGTACTGTTTTAAAAGCCTGCATCAATGCTCGCAGCGCATTGGCTGAGCTTAAGCAGGCAGCAGAATTAATGCCTAACCAGACGATGCTGATTAACACCATCCCGCTGCTTGAGGCTAAGGATAGTTCGGAAATCGAAAATATTGTGACTACAACGGACAAGCTTTTTCAGCATGCTCAGTGGGAAAATAATGCCGACGCAGCTACAAAAGAAGCGCTTCGTTACCGGTCCGCACTCAATAAAGGTTACCGTGCGTTAAAGGGGCGCCCACTTTGTACGACAACTGCGGTTGATATCTGCAGCACCCTGAAAGGGGTGGATATGGATATTCGTAAGGCAGCGGGTACACAGTTAATAAATGATAAAACCGCTGACGTAATTTATACGCCACCCGAGGGCGAGAAAATCCTACGTGATCTATTAGCAAACTGGGAGCGATTCCTTCACTACGAAGAGGACGTTGATCCACTCATACGCATGGCGGTTGGACATTATCAGTTTGAAGCGATTCACCCTTTTATCGATGGTAACGGGCGCACGGGACGGGTATTAAATATCCTGTATTTGATTGAGCAAGATCT
>CAIPID010000448.1 GCA_903865015.1 uncultured beta proteobacterium
CTATCAAATTTTGTCCACAACGCCTCAATCTCTGATCTTTTCTTATCAAACTCCGGCGTTGCCAAGGCAATTTCAGCTTTAGTTTGCAGCTGACGTAATTTGTTTCCTGTATCAGCCAAGGCATCCGCGAGTGTCGCTGAGCCTTGCGTGGTCATGAACAACATATTCATTGTTCCTAACGCACTGATGATCAACAATACGAGAAAGTATGCGATCCATGTGGTTTTGTATTTTGGTTTTTCTTCCAGAGAAATACGGATCCGCTCTGCGGCAACCGCCTTACCCAACACCACGCCTGCCATGGCAATGAAAAAAGCAACCACAAAACTGAGCGGAGGAAAAAAACCAAACAATGGTTTGAGAATTTCTCCCCAACCTTTTGTCACCACCACAACAAATATTGGAATCAGGCAAATCAGTGCAACAAAGGCTGCTGAATTACTGGTTTCTGTTAGATTTTTTTTCATAAGGGTACGACTAAAAGATGATAATTTTCTGTTGGAGAATATTTAAAATTAGCGTGTTGGTCCGTTCATCCAATACGAAATCTCAATCGGGGTTGAGTAAAATCCTGTAGCTGTCGGCAAAGGAAGCCATCCGCATTGGCGAATACCCGCCTCAACTGCGCGATCAAAAGAAGAGTTTCCAGAGGACTTACTTACACTCACCCCTGTAATCGAACCGTTGGTCGGCGAAGCAAGGGTTATGCGGAACGTTCCTTCGAGGTGTGAATTGCTCGGGGGTGTAAAAACAATATGGGGTTCAATACACTTTCCAATCCTGGTCGCATATTCCGCACTGATCGGCACAGGATTTGCGGAGGGAGCTGACGCTGAAGGCGCAGCAGTTTGTGCGGCGGGCTTAGGTGCCGTACTGGATGAGGCGCCTGGGTTAGGTTTTGCTGCAGGCGGTTTATTAGAGGGTGAAGTGGACTGCGGGGCTGGGGCTGGTATGGGCGCAGTTGTTGAACTGTCCGAAGACCCTGTATCCGCGATCCATGCGCCCACACCGACAACAAGCAATACAAACAAAATTCCGAATATTTTGTTTTTTCCCGAAGACCCTTCAGTGACAGGAGGTTTCTTGTCCGCCACAAAGTCTGGACGAGGTGTAGTTTGCTGTTGCGCAAGAGAAGGATTTCGCAAGCGAATCTGAAACCCGTCGCAAGCTGTTGCATCCCCTGCTAAAGCTTGGGCAGACACTCCTGCTTTGAGACATGCAGCGCACGGCCGCTGCGCAAATTTAATATGCAGAGGATCATCAGGAAATTTTTCACAGCGGGCAAGTTGTTTATTCGCCAGAATTTTTTCAAAATGCTCCAGCCAATCCTGGGGGGTTGGCCGTTTAGCAATGTCACCAAAAAAGGCCTTATCGAACAATTGGCGAGATACCTCATCAAGACTCTGGTGAATACTGCCAGCGAGCGGCTTGATCTGGCCATGCTCAGTCATTGCGTAAGGATATAGTCCGGCGGCGACACAATCATCAAGGGAGCGTAGCCCTTTTTTTACGTCTTCTGCGATATAGCCATGGAATGGATGAATGCCATTATTCAATAACTGGAATAACAAGACGGCGAGACCAAAGTAGTCTTGTTGCGGCTGATTAAACTGATCATACGCTTCAGTTTTATTAACAAACTCAGGAGCGATATAACCTGTTGTTAAGTCCGTTGTGTTACGTCGGCCATCAGAGTTGCGCGGGAAAGAGAGCGATTCGCAATCCACGAATACAACTTCACGCGAAGTGAGGTGAACGAGTATTTTTGCGACCGACCAATTGATAACGTAGTAGTCTTTTCGATGTAAGTCCGCAACAAGCTTGCTGAGGTTTACAGCAATCTGCAATCTATAGGTCAAAGCCTGAAGAAATGGCGCGGGTAAATTTTTTTCTTTCTGCGGATCGAAAAAAGAGTCAACACTCAGATACTTGCTGAAGTCAAAAAACTCAGTCAAATAACCGACTGGTACACCTTCGTTATTTTGTATTAGTGAAACCGGTGCTAATAATCTTGCTGTTTTACTGCTATTGGATTGTGAATAGAAATCGTTGCCAGGAGAATCTATCAGGGTTTCGATTTTTTGACTTGCAAGGAAGTCACCGTTATACAACCTAGCGCAATATTCATCCCCAAAGACCGTCGCACGATAAAAATCACAGCCAATAGCGCTGAAAAGCTGCGACCCCTTATCTATACCGACCATTAAAATGCCATTGATTTCGGTCTTGAGGTCAAAATCCACGTTAAGAAGCCTTTTATTTTTAAAGAATTATCTGGCTAGAAAAATATATCGACATAATCCGTCACGCCGTCACACGGATTGTCCATTTCTTGGAGACGCCAGTATTTTTTATTAGGTGGCGCTTTAAAGGTGAAGGTGCCGTTCCGTTCACAAGGCTTGCCGCCATGAATGAA
This sequence comes from uncultured beta proteobacterium, assembly GCA_903865015.1. Taxonomy (GTDB): domain Bacteria; phylum Pseudomonadota; class Gammaproteobacteria; order Burkholderiales; family Burkholderiaceae_B; genus Zwartia. Next base: position 2,417 of record CAIPID010000448.1, read on the forward strand.
CGAGACTTGTGTTGTTATTTTTCCTTTAAATTTAAATCCTGCTGGCGTCATCTCTGAAACAAAACCATCTATGTGGACGTAATCGGTACTTGTACGAGAGTTTTGTCTGCCACTGAGACTTGTCACGCCATTTTGAGTAATAGCGTTGACCTTGCCAAAATAATCCCAACTCACCCACTGCAGTGCAAGATTATGAGTACCTAGAATACTTTGGGCGCAAGAAATACTCGAGCACGCCAAAAATAATAAACCAAGGAACGTATTTCTAAAGCGCTTCATTATTAAGTTTTTTTTAAATTAGAAGGGGCGATGGGAATTAAAGTTTTTCTAACTCTATAACAAACATTGCTTGCCAATATAGCAAAGGTTACAGTCTATTACATATTTTTCACGATGGAGAGCTTGGTGAACGTTATTCCGCTGATACCCCGTATGATTCGAACGCTAGCGTTTCTGTTGACTGCAATTTTGTTAATACCTCTGACAACTTTTGCACAGACGACGCCAACATTCCAAGAAAAACTTGACAAATTAGCCTGGCAGAGAGGCCCGACAACAGGGAAAATCAGTGATGAGGCAACGATCACCATCCCTAAAAACTATGTTTTTCTTGACAGTGCAAATACAAGCAAATTTCTCGAAATAAACGGCAATCCCCCAAGAGAAGGTCACTACGTTTTTGCTCCAGAAAGTCTGGATTGGTTTGCAGTCTTTAATTTCAACCCATCTGGCTATGTTAAAGATGATGAAAAAATCAACGCAGATGATCTGCTCAACTCACTGAAAAAGTCTGATGGGCCTGAAAATGATCAACGAAAAAATCTGGGGATGAGCCCTATTTATACGGTAGGTTGGGCGGTAGCACCTCATTACGACCTTGACACCAAGCGCCTTGAATGGGGGGTCAAACTAAAAAGCGATCGAAATGATGCATTTGTAAACTACTCGATCCGCCTTTTAGGGAGAAATGGGGTCATGGACCTCACCCTGGTTGCGGGCACAGAAACATTAACGAGCGATATCAATCAATTAAAAACAGCTCTGAAAGGTTTTAATTTCGTACCAGGTAAAAAATACAGCGAATTCAAGGAAGGAGACAAGGTTGCACAGTATGGTCTCGCAGCACTTATCCTGGGTGGTGCTGCAGCAGTTGCAACCAAAAAAGGACTCTGGGCCGTCATTGGTGGATTTTTCGCAGCATTCTGGAAACTCATTATTGGGGGAGCTGTCGCCTTATTCGCAGGCATTGGCTCACTATTCAAACGTAAGAAATAATGATGAGTGTCCAGCCTGAGTTAGGCCTGATGCTTTTGGTGATTGGACTTTATGTCTATGAGTCCTCGTCGCTCGTATTCTGCAACCAAGCACTCATGGGCTCAGGCTGGCAAACTGGCTGGGATATACGTTTTGGCAACGCAAGCCTGAGCTTTATGGGCAAGGAGATATGCATTGCACCATTACTGCGGCCGTTTTCACCTCAGTTTATTGGTACTTGGCGGTTTGAAGCTGAAGACAAGTCGCAAAACGTTGTGCAAACACAGTGGAACCCCGATCTTCAGAAATACAAAGCACTTACACCCTTTGTAATCTGGATGATAGCTGCCGCTTTTGTTGTTTTGCCGCTAGGGTTATTCAGCAGCTTGGGTGAGCTTTGGATATTGCTGGCATGCGCGATGTTGTACTTAGGTGTGATTGGCCTACTCATTTACCTATGGTTAAAGCGCCAAACATTTAAACTAACTACAAAGGAGTTTGCAGGTATTGCGATCGAATATCTGATCTGTACACCTTTTGCACTCAATGTCATACGTAGATTGAGTATGCTGGAGGTGGTTTCAGAAGACATTGAATGTATTGCCAGGCGGATGCAAACCCCAGAGCAATGGGCACACACCAGAATTCAAATGCTAAGACGTCTGGACGACCAGATCGCCTACGAAACTGAAGACTCAGCGCGCAGTGCCCGTTTGACCAATCACAGAAAGTCGCTAACCGAAGTAAACCCATCGTGAAAAATTTCTTATGGATCTAAGCCTAAGTGAAGTCCTCGTTATCGTGGTCGGTTTAGCGGCAGGTTATTGGCTTGTTTCGAAATTTATGCCTCAAAAAAAAACGGAGGCTAAATTTGATGAACCTGACGCTACCACCTCGCGCAATACGCATTCAAGGGATTCAAGCAAACAAGATTCAATCAAGAATGAAGAAATCAAACCTGATTGGGCTCTGGTTTTGGGTATTACTCAAAACGCCTCTATCCAGGAAATCCGTGAAGCATATCGTGGACTGATCAGCCAGTACCACCCAGACAAGGTCGCACAGCTCGGACCTGAATTACAAAAATTAGCCGCCGAAAAGTCAGCGTTAATCAATGTTGCCTATCAACAAGCGATGAAAGCGCAGCAAAAGAAACAATAAGTAGCGCCAACCATAACGCCCAGAAAACCGAAAGGGGTTACAGACCGAAATCTGTAACCCCTTGGTATTACTGGTGCGCCCGGCAGGATTCGAACCTACGACCCCCTGGTTCGTAGCCAGGTACTCTATCCAGCTGAGCTACGGGCGCTACGAAGAACA
>CAIPID010000449.1 GCA_903865015.1 uncultured beta proteobacterium
CGGCAGGAGCGATCAGCATGTAGATGCCAGTCCATTCCGATCGGACGAATATTCATCCGGAGATGATGCGATTGCTGTGATTGGTATGGCAGGCCAGTTCCCTGGCGCTCCTGATATCGATGCGTTTTGGCAAAACATACGCGCAGGTCAAGACAGTGTGACGCAAGTTCCTGCCGAGCGTTGGGATGTTTCAGAGTTTTTTGACCCTGTTGCAGGCAAAGACGGAAAAACTTATTGTAAATGGGGCGGTTTTATAACGGATCCTTTTGCCTTCGATCCCTTGTTTTTTAATTTATCGCCTGCCGAAGCAGAGGTCATGGATCCTCAGCAACGAAAGTTACTTGAGGTTTGCTGGAAAGCTCTTGAAGACGCCGCATTAGCGCCTTCGAGTCTGTCAGGAAAACGTTGTGGAATCTATGTTGGCCAACAGGGTAACGAGTATCTTGAGCTGATTAATAGTCCGGCACTTGCTTCACGAACCGGACCAGTTATGGTCGGCAACTCAATCTCGATGTTACCTGCACGACTGGCGTACCTGCTTAACCTGCAAGGCCCCACACTGGCTGTTGATACGGCGTGCTCTTCCTCACTCTGTGCTGTTCACCTCGCAGCGAGGGCATTAGCGGATGGTGATGCGGATTTGATGATCGCCAGTGGCGTTAATTTATATTTAAGCGAGCGTCCGTATTTAATGATGAGTCGTGCCGGGATGCTTTCGGCAACCGGTCGTTGCCAGGCATTTTCAGGCGATGCTGACGGTATGGTTCCAGGAGAAGCCGTTGCTGCGGTGGTGCTCAAACGACTATCGGATGCGATCGCTGATGGTGATGTGATTCATGGTGTGATTCTTGCCTCTGGCATGAATCAGGATGGTAAGTCCAACGGCATTACTGCGCCAAATGGTAAAGCGCAGCGTGATCTTGAGTTATCCGTTTACGCACGTGCCGGGATATCGCCTGAAACAATCACCATGATTGAGGCTCACGGGACTGGCACACCTCTAGGTGACCCGGTTGAATTGAAAGCGCTCGAAGAGAGTTTTCGACGAGCCACCGACCGCACAGGGTATTGTGCAATAGGGTCAGTTAAATCAAATATTGGGCATGCCTCGGCTGCAGCAGGAATCGTTGGGCTAGTTAAGATACTTTTGGCGTTGAAATATAAAGAAATCCCTCCTACATTGCATGCACATCGACCAACTAGTCATTTCGATTTTGAACGCTCACCATTTGTGATTAACAGGGATTTGCGAGATTGGAGTGGCGTAGACCCTAGACGTGCCGCGCTGAGCTCTTTTGGTTTTAGTGGCACGAATGTGCATATGGTCATTCAACAGGCACCTGAACGTGTGCAAAATGACGTATTAACTGGCCCTTGGCTGATCCCGTTGTCAGCGCGATCAAAAGACGCTTTGTTAATAATGGCTTCTGAGTTGCTCGCCAGGCTCAGGCCGGATGCATCTAAACATCCCCGACTGTGTGATGTCGCGCATACGTTGCAGGCTGGGCGCGACGCGCTGGAGCATCGGCAGATATTTCTGGCCACTTCAATTGTGGACTTGTGTGAACAATTGAATCGCTTTGTGCAAGGGCACGTTGTGGCGCTGCCGGAAGGATCTTCAGGCGAACTAGCCAGGTCGTTCATGAAAGGAATAAAGGTATCCTGGCCGACTGACCGGACTGCGAACAGAATTTCTCTGCCAGGCCACCCATTTATACGCGCTCAGTACAGAATTAAGCGTAAGACTGAATCCGGTTCTGCTCATAGCGTTAAGTTGCATCCTCTCGTTGACCAAAATTGTTCTGATATCAGAGCGATTCGTTTTACGACACGTTTAAATGGAACTGAGTTTTATCTGGCTGACCATATCGTTGGTGGCCAGAGAGTGCTTCCAGGTATGGCTAGTATCGAAATGGCGCGTGCTGCCGGATCCCTTGCCCTGGGAGAGCCAGTGACGATTGTCACGAATATGGCGTGGTTGCGGCCCATTATTCAAAACCTACAGCCAATCCAGCTGACAGTCCGATTTGAGCAACGATCTCCTGCAGCCATGCACTTTGTGATTGAAAGTGAAGCCGGTATACATTCTGAAGGATCATTGCAAGCCACTCGGCTGGAATTTTCTGATGGCAATGTCGATGTGCATGCGATCAGAGCGCGCTGCCATGTCAAGCATTCTGGTTCCGATATCTATCGTTTCTTAGCACAGTCCGGACTTGCGTATGGGCCAGCGTTTCGTGTGATCCAGAACGCCTATGCAAGCAAAGACGAGGTGTTGGCAGAGCTGAACCTGCCCGCCAGCGCAGGCGATGTCGCAGCTTTTGTACTGCATCCATCCATACTGGATGCTTCGACACAAGCCATCGTTGCAATGGAGCACAAAGGGTTGCTCAAAAGTACCCGGGTGCCATTTGCGATAGAACGTCTGGAGATTTTTGCTTCACTGCCGGAAAAAATATGGGTGCATGTCCGACGCGCTGCCATATCGGGTGATGTTGAAAAATTTGATATTGAGCTTCTCGATCCCTCAGGTCGCATACTCGTTAAGATGCATGGCTACAGTGCCAAGTCGTTCACTTCGCAAGACATACTGCCATTAGATCAAGCTTCAATCAGCCCGTCAGCTGCTCGTCCTGTGCTATTGGTTCCCAATCAGGAAGAAGTTGTTTTTGATCTGTCGGATGATGACATTGCCGATCCCATGCGTGGAGCAGTCCTACAACAGCTTCTCGTTGTAGGGGGGGGCTCATGGCGCGAAGTGATAGCTCGCGAGTTTGCACACGCCGCATTCATTGAGGCTGCCACGTTGTCATCGGCCTTAATCAATGCTCCTCAGGCTGCTGTGCTGATTATGGCCGACCTGACGCCCAACACCATTACGGATGTGCTCAGTGCTGCACGTGCCCTGGCATCGGATGCTGCGAAGCGTTTTATCTTGTTTGCACATCCTGTTGGGGATCACTACGAGATTGCGGAAATCGCAGCGCTAGCTGCTTTATGGCGTACTTTTTCACTTGAAAACCCGGGAAAGTCGATAAAAAGTGTTGGCTTTGCAGATTGGTCCGATCGTTTCGGTGTTGTACGCGGTCTTGTTCAGGAATGGCGTGCGCATCAAACTGGAATGCAAGAGTCTGTCTGGCAGGGTGGGCGTCCTAGCCGCGTCTCGTTGATTCAGCAGAACTGGCCAAGCGGGTACGCAGACAGTTTTAAAGCGAAAGGTGTGTATGTATTAACGGGTGGCTCAGGTGCGATCGCGCGCAAGTTATCCCAAGAGCTTGCTACAAAATATCAGGCGCGTCTGGTACTGTTTTCCAGAAGTGCGATTGAACCTGAATGGATACGGACGCTTGAACAGTATGGTGCTGAAGTTTTGGCGTTACAGGTCGATGTGTCTGAGGCGCAGTCGGTGCAGAATGGCGTTCAAACAGCACTGCATCGTTTTGGGCAGATTGACGGTGTTTTGCACATGGCAGGAGTATTGCGCGATGGTTTGATTGCATCGCAGACGCCCGCCATGCTCTCTGTCGTGACAGGCCCAAAGATTCAGGGCGCTGTGAATCTGGATCGCGCGTTAAATGGCCTGCCACTTGATTTCTTTGTTTTATTTTCCTCGGCTGCGACCTTGGGTAATTTAGGTCAGGGTTTATATGCTTATGCCAGTCGCTATCTGGATTACTTTGCTCAAACAAGGGAGGTTAAGCGTAAAGCTGGGCAGTGTTCAGGTAAAACCATTTCGATAGACTGGAGCCTGTGGCGTGATGGTGGCATGCGCGCTTCGCCAGAGTCCACTGAGGCCTTGTGGAATCAGCTCGGTATCTTACCGATCGAGACCGATAGCGCCCTGGAG
>CAIPID010000450.1 GCA_903865015.1 uncultured beta proteobacterium
ATCACCATGCGGCAAACCCAATCCCACAAATGCGCGAATCGCGAGAGGAGTCAAATCCTCTTCTTTCCAGACTGTTTGTGTGCTGTTGTCTTTATTCATCTTGTTATTAATATTTAATTAATATTGTGGGCAAGCATACCCCTGGGCGAGCAAATCGTCATGTTGATCGCCATAAAAAAATCCAGACCGAAGTCTGGATTTTTTGTCTTTCAGGTGCGCCCGGATCGAGATTCGAGCTTTTGAGATGCTTGAGCTTAGAAGCCCATGCCGCCCATTCCACCCATGCCGCCCATGTCACCACCAGGCATGCCGCCTTGAGCTGGCTTGTCTTCTGGCAGTTCGCAAACAGCGGCTTCGGTTGTCAGCAACAAGCTGGCAACTGAGGCTGCGTTTTGCAGAGCTGTGCGGGTCACTTTGGTTGGATCCAAAACGCCCTGCTCAACCAGATCACCGTACTGGCCGGTGGAGGCGTTAAAGCCATAGTTACCCTTACCATTTGCAACGTTGTTAACAACAACGCTTGGCTCATCGCCAGCGTTTGCAACGATGCAACGCAGTGGCTCTTCGATTGCGCGAAGGACCAGCTTGATACCTGCGTCCTGATCAGGATTGTCACCCTTGACCAACGCAACCGCTGCGCGGGTACGGATCAGTGCAACGCCACCGCCAGGAACAATGCCTTCTTCCACAGCCGCGCGGGTTGCGTGCAGTGCGTCTTCGACACGGGCTTTCTTTTCTTTCATTTCGACTTCGGTGGCAGCACCGACGCGAATCACAGCAACACCGCCAGCCAACTTGGCCACGCGCTCTTGCAGTTTTTCACGGTCGTAGTCTGAAGTTGCTTCTTCGATCTGGATACGAATCTGCTTGACGCGTGCTTCGATCGATTTTGCATCGCCATGACCATCAATGATCGTGGTGTTTTCTTTACCAACTTCGATGCGCTTAGCCTGACCGAGTTCAGCCAGTGTTGCTTTCTCAAGCGACATGCCTGTTTCTTCGGAAATAACGGTACCACCGGTAAGGATGGCGATATCTTCGAGCATCGCTTTACGACGATCACCGAAACCAGGTGCTTTAACAGCGGTTGTTTTCAGGATGCCGCGGATGTTGTTCACAACCAGAGTAGCCAAAGCCTCGCCTTCGACGTCTTCTGCAACGATCAGCAGTGGACGGCTTGACTTAGCAACTTGCTCGAGCACGGGCAGCAGATCACGAATGTTGCTGACTTTCTTGTCGTAAATCAGAACATATGGATCGTCCAATGCTGAGACTTGCTTCTCAGGATTGTTGATGAAGTATGGTGACAAGTAGCCACGGTCAAACTGCATACCTTCAACGACGTCGAGCTCGTTGTCGAGTGACTTGCCGTCTTCGACAGTGATCACGCCTTCTTTACCGACTTTGTCCATTGCATCAGCAATGATCTGGCCGATCGAGAAGTCGCTGTTAGCCGAGATTGAACCGACTTGAGCGATTTCTTTGGTCGTTGTGCATGGCTTGGAGATCTTTTTGAGCTCTTCCACGGCGCAAGCAACAGCTTTGTCGATACCGCGCTTCAGGTCCATAGGATTGATGCCGGCAGCCACGTATTTCAGGCCTTCAACAACGATCGACTGGGCCAGCACTGTAGCAGTGGTGGTACCGTCACCAGCGTTGTCAGATGTCTTGGAAGCAACTTCCTTGACCAGCTGAGCGCCGATGTTTTCGAATTTGTCTTTGAGTTCGATTTCTTTAGCAACGGACACGCCGTCTTTTGTGACGGTTGGGGCGCCGAAAGAACGCTCGAGCACAACGTTACGGCCTTTAGGACCGAGAGTGGTTTTAACAGCGTTGGCGAGGATATTCACGCCACGGACGATGCGCACGCGTGCGTCATCACCGAATAAGACTTGCTTGGCAGCCATTTATATTCCTTTCGTAATCAAAAATTACTGGATGACGGCGAGGATTTCGTCCTCGCGGATGACGAGGACTTCGTCGCCATCAACTTTTACGGTCTGACCGGCGTATTTGCCGAACAAGACTTTGTCACCAACTTTGACGTCCATCGGCAGTACTTTGCCGTCTTCTGTCTGTTTGCCGGGACCGACGGCTAGCACTTCACCTTGATCGGGCTTTTCAGCGGCGCTTTCAGGGATGACGATGCCCGAGGCAGTTTTGCGCTCGTTGTCCAGGCGTTTGACGATCACGCGATCGTGCAGGGGACGCAGGGCCATGTTGAACTCCTGTATACAAAAAATGGGGGGTTATAAAAAATACGCGGAAGTGAATTGCAGACAAATTGTTAGCACTCACCACCATCGAGTGCTAATTATAGAGGCAGTTTGTGACAATTCAAGTGGGGGGCAGACAGATTTTGAATAAAAATTGCTGTCCAAGGCCGTTGCAAGCGCGATGAAACCGGGTGTTTTGAGTGATCGCCGCTAAGCATCCCCGGTTTAACGCCTAAATAAATTCAGCCGTGACTCGATCTAGACAATCGATAGGCATCAATCGCGTCCCGCAAGGCAAAGTATTGCCGATACAGGAAAACGCTGATTACCATCCCCCACACCATACCGGTAAACATGCCGCCTAGCATGAGACTCAGACTGAGATAAATTACATCGCTTTGCTGTAGCAATTGGGTAAAAGCGACTGCACCGACCGTCATGCCTAACAACATCCAGCCAGCGCACAACATATTTTGCGCCAGCATAGAACAAAGCTTTCGGCACTGCGGACGCAAATATCTGAGACTGGGAATAGCCAGTAAACCGCCGAGCAACATACCGATATGCATAAAGGGCATCAGCCTGAAGTGCAAGAACAACGACTGAAACAGAGGTAGATCCCGATTACCCTCACAAATACTTGCAATAATGACAATCGGAGTGATAGCCACATCAATCGCCAAACCAAGCAACATGCCCGAAAAGCCCAGGGAAAGCATGACATGCGGTGGTGACAGACCCAGGCGCTGAGGTCTTAGCCAGCTCAAAGCGTAGCAACCCAGAGCAATCCCAACGAGTGCTAGCCATAGCGTTGACCAAGTGTTTTCTGACACCTGAGCACAAACCAATGCAAGTGTCATCGCAACGACCAGTACTAAACCCAGGGTAACCAGGGTGTTCGTATGTTTTCGCAGCAGATTGATATCCATTTGATCTCTATTTTATGAATGAATAATGGACCAATG
>CAIPID010000451.1 GCA_903865015.1 uncultured beta proteobacterium
AAAATTACATCAGCGCAGATTTTTAACCTGAACAATATGACTCTGAGCCAACCGAATCGCGTTCGATTCACAGCCCCGCTTACGCTCGATCTGGGAGGTCTCGCCAAAGGCTTCGCTGTGGATCTCGCCTGTGAAAGCCTAATCGCGAGCGGCATTCAATCAGGGAGCGTGAATGCGGGAGGTGATTTGCGCGTCTTTGGTCAACACGAAACGTCCATCCATATTCGAAATCCCAAGTGTCCAGAGCAACTCATTCACGCGGGTCAACTCAGCAACGGCGCAAGCGCCACTTCAGGAATTTACTTCATCGACCCTGACAGCAAGCACACACCCCGGAGCGCATTAATTACACCCCAAACAGGTCAACCTATTTTTTTGAATAAAAGTTTTACGGTGATTGCAAAAACATGCGCAATCGCCGACGGGCTCACCAAAGCACTCGCTGTGGATCTGAATCCAGCGGCTGAATATTTTCATCATTTTGAAGCGCACGCACTCATCTTATGAGCCATAGCAATAAAAAAACAACGACCCATCGCATAGGGCGTATGGCTCGCTGGCACAAAAATACCGTTTACGCCATATTGCTAACGTGTGCTTCTACGGGGCTGATGTGGTTTGGACTAGGCGAATTCGCGGAACTCCTGCCGCCTCAGCTTCGCTTTTGGTGGGTCACACACGGACTCTCAGGATTGCTCGCGCTTTGCATCATCGGATCCGCACTTCCACAGCACCTTATGGTGACCTGGAAGTCGCATCGAAATCGTTTTGCAGGTGCGATGGCGACCTTGATCTTCGCATTGATCGCAATCAGTACCGGGCTATTGTTTTATGGCAATGAGGGCCTGCATGACCCCGCAAAATGGCTGCATATCATTCTGGGACTAGGCCTTTGCCTGATATTCCCATGGCACATTATTAAAGGCCGCAAAAGCACTGCGCGCCTTCTGCCGCGAACAGCGGTTAAATAGCCATCCCTTTACGAATCAACTCATCAACTAGCTGGTTCATATCAAGCGATCTGGTTTGCGCAAGCTCGCGCAACGCATTGGCAAGCTGCGCATCGAGTTTGACCGCAAAAGGGATCAAACCTTTAGCCTGGTCCAGTTTTCTCTGCGCTTTACGATCCAGCACCTCACCCTGTGCGAAACGGTCAGGGGTACCTGCTTTATTGAGTTTATCGTCGATTTTGAGGCCTAACTTCTTGTACAGATCAGTCTTTTTCATACATGTGGCCTTTAGCTATAAGTATGAACTGTACATCTGAAAGCCGTTGCAAAGTAAAAAGACCCGGAACTGAACTGATTCCGGGCCTAGTTTAGTTAGTTCGCTTCAAGTTTACGTAGTTTGAGATGTCTGGCCCATTGCGTAAACAAAACCAGAATAAAGCAAACAAAACCAACCAAATCAGTCGTGAGCGATGGATAAGCAAGTGCGACGCCACCCACAATCATGAGCGTGCGCTCGATCAGATTCGTTTTTTCGATAAACCAGCCTTGTAAGCCGCCAGCCAGACAAATCACACCAACAATCGCAGTAAAGGTGGTCCAGGCGATTTGCAACCAGTCAGCTTGCATGAGGCCTTTCATGGAACCCATTAACAACAAACCCGTTCCTGACTGATCAAGCGTAAACATGAATGGCACCAGAATTGCGGGTGCGACATATTTCCAGGTTTG
>CAIPID010000452.1 GCA_903865015.1 uncultured beta proteobacterium
CTTGGCAAATGATTCGGCGTTTTCGCCTGTGGATTCATCCAGGATAATGCCAAACATCCAATAAACATTTTTTGCCCATTCCCGCTCGACGGGTAGCTGAATTCCAGGAAGGTCTTTTAATTTATTTAAATAATATTGACCAATCTCGATTTTTCTCTGAACCAGTTGTTCAATTTTCTCAACTTGGGCCAAACCGATCGCTGCCTGCATATTGGTCAGCCGATAATTGAATCCAAGTTCGCGATGAACGAAGCGACGTCCAGGTTCGAAACACAAATTGCGTAGTTTTCGTGCGCGATCTGCGTAGGCGTCGTTGTTCGTCAAGAGCATGCCCCCTTCGCCGGTAGTGATGATCTTGTTAGCGAAAAAACTGAAACAGCTGATATCGCCCATGCCACCGCACTTGCGGCCCTTGTACTCACCACCATGTACCTCGGCAGCGTCTTCGATGATCTTTAAACCGTGACGGTTTGCCAATTCTATTAAGGGATCCATATCTACCGGGTGTCCATACATATGTACTGGCATGATGGCTCGGGTGCGTTTTGTGATCTTTGCTTCGATCTGAGTCACGTCCATACACCATGTATCAGGCTCACAATCGACTAAAACAGGCTTTAACCCGTAATAAGTGATGGCCTGAATACAGGAGATGATGGTGAACGACGGCATGATGACTTCGTCACCCTGTTCGAGTTGCAGGCAACCAACAGCGATTTGTAGTGCAGCGGTACCATTGCTGACGGCAATGCCATAGCGCATTCCGCAATAACTGGCCCATTGTTGCTCGAACTTTTCGATGTAAGCTCCGGCAGATGAAACCCAGCCAGTTTGCAGACAATCCAAGACATACCTAGTTTCGTTTAAGCCAATTACGGGTTCATTTACCAAAATCATCGATAAACCTTTCTTTATCTAATTCGCCCAAATAAGGGCCTTGTTTAATTTCCATCAGCACGGTGTCTTCCAGCATATCGAAGCCATGCCCGCCCTCGAAGAGCACGATTACATCACCTTGATCCAAGATCACCTCACCTTTTCGGACTTTTTCATTACTGTAAAAAATTGTTCGCACGCGCCCTTTGCGAACATACAAGACCTCCGGAGTTCCGCGAATATGGCGTTCTGCCGACTTGTGAATATGGGGGGTAATAGACTTACCTTTACCATAAACTATGTATCCCAGTTGCAAGACATCTTGGTCAGTAGTTAGGAATTTAGTTTTTTCGGGTTGGAAATTGGCGCGGACGATAAGTGCGACTTGCACGCCGTCGATGACTATAGGTTCGATCATGATTGCTTAGCCAAATCAGAATGGATGGCCTCGATAATGTGTGCCGCATCAAAACCATGTGATTCGAGGATTTCTATATTAGTGCCACACGCGGGAATCCGCTCCAGAGCAATCCGATGAAGAGAGCATGACTTAATTCCTATTGCCAACATGGCATCCGCAATACGGTCACCTTGACCACCAACCCTGTAATGGTTATCTATGGCGAAGCAGTGTTTGATGGTGCCCAACTCACTGGCCAGCCAAACTGCATTAACTTGGTTCAACCACGGCAAGTTAATCACCTTAGCACTGATTCCATGTTCGGCTTTCAGTATCTGTGCGGCCTGGACTGCGACTGAGAGCATGACTAGCCCATAGGTGATGATGACAATATCTTCACCTTTGGTGAGTGCAACACCTTTGCCTAGCTCCGGCTTGTAACTCACTGGCAATGCATAGGGTAGTACCCATGGTAAGCTAATCAGTCGCAAGTAGCTGCTAGAAGTGTTTTGATGAATCGCCCAATTTAGCAACATACCAACTTCGACCTCGCAACAGGGCTCCATCAATATCAAGCCAGGCATGGCGCCGAGTGCGGAGATATCACGTACCGCTTGGTGTGAGTGGCCCGGACCGCCAGGAACGATTCCAGCTAGTGACCCGACATAGATTATTTTTTTCTGCTCTGTTGCGTTGTTATAGATTTGCTCGTTGGGACGTGAGGAGAGAAAGCATGCAAAGGAGTGAACAATGGGCAGCAAACCTTGTAGAGCCATACCACCAGCTTGCGAGACCATATCTTGCTCGGCAATGCCGCATTCGATGAAACGATCAGGGAATTCCTTTTGAAAAGGAATCAAGCCAGTGTCGAGAATCAGGTCTGCATCCAAGGCAACAATCTTAGGATTCTTTCGAGCCTCCTCCAACAAAGCCTTAGAGTAAGCCTGAATCAATCGCTGTGGATTTTCGGGTTGCGCGGCAAATGGACGGTTGACGGTTTCTAGTTCCAGTTCTCTCGCCTGGACAGCGGTGAGTTTGGCATTTGCAGCATCAATTAACTCTTGCGCGGCTTTTACATAAGCGTCGTCAGTTGGAGCGCCACTGTGGAACTTGTAAAACTCAATATCTGAATCGATGGAAGTATGCTCCATAAAAGAGACTCCCTTACCCTTAATGGTGTCGGCTATGATCACCTTGGGCCTATCGATAACACCCTTTGTTGCGGTGAGCGCGCTGGAGAAAGCCTCTAGATCGTTACCGTCACAACGACTAACATGCCAGCCAAACGCAGCTAATTTGGCCTCTAAGTCACCTAAATCGCTGACCCTAGAAAGGAGCGTGTCGGACTGTAGCTTATTGTGGTCGATGATGACAGTCAACTCATGTAGTTTGTGATTAGCCGCCGAAATAAGAGACTCCCAGAATTGGCCTTCCTGAAGCTCCCCGTCACCAGTTAAAACAAACACATTGCCGGTTTTTTTTTGCAGGCGATTGGCGAAGATCATACCCTTGGCCTTGGAGACACCCATTCCGAGTGAACCGGTATTAGTCACCACATTCGGTGTTGATACATCGGGGTGTCCGGGCAGTCCATTAATGCGACGCAGCTGATGGATAAGGTCAAAATCCAAATTTCCAAGGCCGATCCAAGTATTGTAAAGGCCGGGGGCATCATGCCCCTTCGATGAGAAGAAGATATCGTTTGGGGACATCAAATCGTTAGGTGCGGCCGTGCGAAGTTCGTTTAGTTGAAGCCAGCACATGATATCCATACTGCTGAAGCTACTGCCAATATGGCCGGAACCTGCGCAGGCAATCATATACAAGGTGTTAATACGACATAAGGACGCGAACAGCTCAGTCTTTTTTACTGCGCTAACCCGAAGCGCAATTATTCGCTCGAATTCCTTGTGGGGAACGTAATTCAGTAAACCACTTACGGCAACTCCAACTAGATCACCCATTTTCAATTACTCCATTCATTTTTTATTTCTCATCTTGATAAGGCTTATGACTAATATTTGTTACTTTTGCAATGCCATTCGCCAGAAAATACTCAGCCAATACCCAATCCTCTGGCTGATTAATATCAAAACCCTCTAATCCTTCACTAACAAAAGGAATGATTGATTGACCTGCTATAGTGGAGCGCTCTAGTGGCAGCCTACTCCATGCAATCTCTAAGCTGGCATCCTGGGAATACACTATCGGCAACATTGTGTATTGACTACTATGCCAAGGAGTA
>CAIPID010000453.1 GCA_903865015.1 uncultured beta proteobacterium
GCAGCGCAAACGAGCGATCGGGCTTCGATTGAAAAACTTGCTGCAGCGCAGAGCCCATTGCTACTGCAAACGCTCGATAAGCTTGTTTCCATTGAATCCGGTAGCCGGGATCCAGAGGGCTTGGAGAAAATCCGTCTGCTCATCGAATCCGAACTCAAATCGATTGGCCTCACGCCCGAGGTGATCGCGCCGAGCGCACCTGCTAAAACTGGTGCGATGGTTCAGACAAAAATCGTTGGTAAAGGTACTTCCAAGATAGCGCTGATCGCCCATATGGATACCGTATATCAGCGCGGCGATCTGACTAAACAACCGTTTCGTATTGAGGGGAACCAGGCCTTTGGTTTGGGGATCGCCGACGATAAAGCGGGTATCGCCGTCATCCTGCATACCATCAAGATGATCAAGACGCTCAATATTGATAGTTTTGGTACGTTAACAGTTCTCATCAATGCGGATGAGGAAATAGGCTCGCCGGGCTCGCGCGAGCGCATCATGCAGCTCGGTGAGGAAAATGATCTGGTGATTTCTTTTGAGGGCAGCGGTATTAAAAGTGATTATGTGCGGCTTGCAACGGCAAGCATTGCCCGCGTAGAGCTAAAAGTAAAAGGTCGCGCTGCCCATTCTGGCGTCAACCCTGATCTTGGCCGTAATGCTTTGTATGAACTTTCTCACCAAATCCTGCAAATGCGTGATCTGTCAGACCCAAAGAATGGCGTGAAATTCAACTGGACGCTTGCGCGCGCAGGGACCGTGGCCAATATGATTCCTTCGCAAGCGCAGGCGACAGCCGATGTGCGTGCCGAGCGGATGAGTGATTTTGATGCAGTCGAAAAAACACTCAATGAACGCATTAAAAATAAACTGATTCCTGAAACCGAAGTGGAAATCAATTTGACGCGTGGCCGCCCGCCGCTTAATCCAACAGAGAAAGCGCGTGTCGCTGCAACGCTTGCTCAATCTTTTGCGGCAGAAATTAATTGGAAACTTGGTGTGCTGGAATCAGTCACCGGTGGTGGTACCGATGCGGCTTACGCATCGCAACGCTCAAAAGGTGCCGTCATTGAGAGTTTTGGTTTGCAAGGCTTTGGCGCACACACTGATGATGCAGAATACATATTGATTTCATCCATCGCACCGCGTCTTTACACCACAACCAGATTAATTCAGAATTTTAAACCTTGAGTTTGAAAGGTGAAAAATTTGTGTTGCGGTCGTAATAGTCTTCGTTTTCTTTGCGTTTAAGGAAGTTCACGACGCGGTAGGTCAGGGGGGTAGCAAGTACCTCCCAACCAGTTTTCAAAAAATACTGAGAGACGGCCACCGCGATGACTTGCTCTAGTGGCCAGATGCCGTAAAAAGCCAGCATATAAAACAAGGACGAGTCAACTAGCTCACCGCATGCGGTTGAGCCGATCGTTCGTGCCCACAGATGTTTGCCGCTGGTGAGGATTTTCATCTTGGCCAGCACGAAACTATTGGTAAAGCTGCCACAGCAGAACGCCACGATCGAGCCCGCCACGATCCGCCAGGTATTGCCAAACACCGATACCAGCCCTTCCTGGAGCTGCGTGTTGTATTCCCCGGGTGCGGGTGGCAAATGAATCACGACTTGAGACATCACTGCTGCAAAGAGCAGGGCGGCAAAACCACACCAAACGGCGCGCCTGTCGTGGGCGTAACCATAGACCTCGGTCATGATGTCGCCAAAAAAGTAGGAAATTGGGAAAAACAGCACCCCTGCGCCAAAAACTACGGTGCCAAGGATAGGCAGTTCGACTTGTGCTGCTTTACCTGCGCCAATCAGGTTTGAGCAAAGTAGGATGCAGACAAAGGCCGCAACGATTAAATCGTAATAGCGATAACTACGGCTAACTGTTGGGGGGTGGGTGTCTGTTTGCATATTGTAAATAATGTAACAAGCAATCATGCAGCCAACAAGACATTATCTGAGCACTGACGGATTTAAATTACGCGCCTTAACCACTTTGGCAGTGAGGTCTGATTGACGATCAGCACCCCTAACATGGTGATCACTGTGCCAAGCAAAATAGGGGTGCTCAGTGGTTCGTCGAACAAAATCCAGGCCATCAGCGCAGTTGTAGGCGGCGTCAGATACATCACACTGCTGACTTTGGTGGCGTCGCCACGACGCAACAACATGAACCAGAGACTCATTGCACCGATAGAGATCGGCAAAATTCCCCAGAGCAGGGCGCCAATCATTGGCACGGTCCACTGGATTTCTCGGGTTTCAAACAGCAGCATCATCACCAGACACAGCAGGGCGCTGGTGCTGAACTGAATCACCGAGCCGGTACGCAGATCAAAACTGGGGCAAAAACGCTTTTGATAAAGTGTCCCTAGTGTGATCGAGACCATCCCGGCGAAGGCAAAGGCGATGCACGCCCAGGTCAGTCCATCTATACGAATTTTGGCCAATAACAC
>CAIPID010000454.1 GCA_903865015.1 uncultured beta proteobacterium
ATGTCAACTTTGCGCTGGAAGATTACGAGGTCGCACGCGGATTTGTGCTGACCTGCCAGAGTTATCCCGTCACAGATCGCGTGACGATCGATTTTGATCAGGAAACCTGATTGTTTTTCGCGCGGGAAAATTCCTGTACGGAAGTTAAGCCTACTACCTTCAGTCGACCGCATAACCGGTACGACTGGCTTATTTGATTTGGGAGATATGCCTCGTGTCAGTCGAATTTTTTACCCGTCATGAACCACTTTTGAATCAGGCCCTCGCGGCCGCCAATGCACGCGGCTACTGGAGCCCTTTTTCAGAGATGCCCAGCCCACGCGTCTATGGCGAAACGGCTAACGATGAGGCAAAGTCAGCATTTGACGCGCAACGTGGCAAACCATTCGCAGGCTTGAATGCTGGGACGCCAACTCCGGCTGTCAATGAGGTTTCACCTTTTGATGGCGCACTTGGCATCAGCTACCCCAAGACCAGTGTGGAGGCGGTGATCGCAGCGAGCGCAGAGGCCTGGAAAACCTGGCGACGTGCAGGTCCGCGCGCCTGGGTCGGTGTATCGCTTGAGATTTTGCATCGTCTGAATCGCGCAAGCTTTGAGATCGCCTACGCCGTGCAGCACACAACGGGTCAGGGTTTCATGATGGCCTTTCAGGCGGGTGGCCCCCACGCACAGGATCGTGGTGTGGAGGCTGTGACCTACGCGTGGCAAGAAATGTCACGTATTCCTGCCGACACGCAATGGATCAAGCCACAAGGTAAAAACGAACCCATCAGCATGCACAAGCATTTTTCAATCGTGCCACGCGGGATTGCACTGGTGATTGGTTGCTCGACCTTTCCAACCTGGAATGGTTATCCCGGCATGTTTGCCAGCCTGGCAACAGGGAATACTGTAATTGTTAAGCCTCACCCGAGTGCGATTTTGCCACTCGCCATGACTGTGCGTATCGCACGTGAAGTCTTGCAAGAGGCGGGATTCAACCCCGATGTGGTGACGCTTGCCGTGCATGATGCCAAAGAGAATATGGCGCAGGAGCTTGCGTTGCGCCCAGAGGTCAAGATCATCGACTTTACCGGCAGCAGTGCCAATGGCAACTGGCTCGAGAACCATGCACGCCAGGCGCAGGTTTATACAGAAAAGTCAGGTGTCAATCAGATCATCATTGATTCAGCCGAAGATCTGAAAGGTGTTGCACGCAATATCGCCTTCTCACTCGCCTTGTATTCGGGGCAGATGTGTACGGCTCCACAAAATATTTACGTGCCAGCTTCGGGTATCAAGACCGCAGCCGGACATGTTTCGTTTGATGAAGTTGCAAGTGCGATTGCCACCTCCGTACAAAAGCTGATGTCTGATCCAGCCAAAGCGGTCGAAGTCACAGGTGCGATTCAGAATGCTGCAACAGAAGCCCGCATTGCCCAGGCGCGTACGCTTGGTTTGCCGGTACTTGCAGACAGTCAGCTACTTGCACACCCACAATTTCCGCAGGCGCGCGTGCATACGCCTTTGATCTTGCGCGCCGAGTCCACAAGCCCAGCGATCAGTCAGGAATGGTTTGGACCGATTGCATTTATTGTTGCGACCGACTCAACGGCTCACAGCATCTCGATCGCGACAAACATGGTCCAGCAGCATGGTGCCTTAAGTCTTGCTGGGTACACCACAGATGCTGCTGTCCGTGCAGAGATGCAGGATGCAGCAGAAATTGCAGGCGTATCGCTCTCGCTGAATCTGACCGGCGCCGTATTTGTGAATCAGACCGCAGCCTTCAGTGATTTCCACGGTACGGGCGCTAATCCTGCTGCTAACGCCGCACTGTCAGATTCTGCTTTTGTCGCAAATCGTTTCCGTGTTGTTCAAACCCGCTGGCACGCCTGAGGTCCTATGAGCTACCAAGATATTTTGTTTTCTTTCGAGGCGGGCATTGCCCGTATTACGCTTAATCGCCCAGACAAACTCAATAGTTTTACGGTACGCATGCACGGGGAGATTGCCGATGCGCTCACCAAAGTGGAGCAAGGTCAGGCGCGCGTGCTGGTTTTGACGGGAGCTGGGCGCGGGTTTTGCGCCGGTCAGGATTTAAGTGATCGCCAGATGTCTGCAGGTGATGCGCCACCAGATCTTGGCGTGACCATCGAAACCTATTACGCGCCGCTCGTGCGTCGCCTGCGCGCACTGCCTTGCCCAATCGTGGTGGGTGTCAATGGAGTTGCTGCTGG
>CAIPID010000455.1 GCA_903865015.1 uncultured beta proteobacterium
AGAAAAAATGCGAATACGCGGTGCTCGTTTCATTGCTCGAACCTGAGAGTGAGCTCTACAACACCGGTGTGGTCGACGTGTTTCATCGCTATCCAAAGATGTATGTCGTGCGCCCACAATTTTTCCTGACCATCATCACGCTGCTGCGTAATGCTGCGCTGAAGTCCCTCGAGTACAAAAAGGAACTCGCGCTAGTTAAAGCGCAAACGGTTGATATTACGAATTTTGAGAATGAACTAGAGACTTTTAAGAACGGCTTTGCGAGGAATTTTGAGCTCGCGTCCAAGCGCTTTCATACGGCGATCGAGGAGATCGATAAATCCATCGACCATCTGCAGAAAACTAAAGAGGCGCTACTGGGGACGGATCGGAATCTGCGGCTTGCGAATGATAAGGCGCAGGACGTGACGATTAAGAAACTGACTCGAGGTAATCAGACGATGAAGGATAAGTTTAGTGAGCTCAAGGGATTAGGGTCGGCTGATGCGGATACGGAGTGATTCAACAGAGTAGATTTGAGCATTTCACTTTTCTTAATTAGTTTGGTTTATCGTATGCGTTAAATATTCATAAACGCAACGAGACAAGCCATGAAACTCTACATCACCAAAGGTTCACCCTACGCACGGATCGTGCGTGTTGTCGTATTGGAAAAAGGCCTGGCGGACAGAGTCGAGGTCATCTCGGCAAAGACCCGTACAACGGATAGCCCTTACTACAATATCAATCCCTCTGGCCGGGTGCCATATCTGGTCTGCGATGACGGGCTTGGTCTCGAGGACTCGGCGCTGATCTGCTCGTATCTCGATAACCTTGATGGCAAGCCTATGTTTGCCTTGCCTGCGGGTGCACAGGGGTTTGAGGCGCGTCGTCTTGAGGCGCTGGTACGAAGCATGCTCGATGGGATGGCTGTCCTGGGACGCGAGAAATGGCGTCCTGTGACTGAGCAATCACCAAAGATCGTCCTGCATGAGACCGATCGCGCGAAAAGGTTGTTGGCTCTGTGGGAGCGCGGGATCGAGGATCCTGTGTTTCGTGGCCCACTGAATATGGTTCAAATCGTGATGGGTTGTACCTTAGGCTTTGCCGATCTGATTCCTGAGTTTGAATGGCGTGGTGGGCATACTGAGTTAGATGCCTGGTTTAAGGGGATTTCTGCGAGGGAGTCTTTTGTAGAGACAGCACCGCCTGTGCATAAGTAATTGATACCCGAAAGATCAATGATTTAAATGAGGTTAGCCAGTTTTGCTAACAGGCCAATGATTGCTATCAGAGCGGCAACCTGTGTCCGCACACACCACATAAATTTACGGTCTAACTCTGTAAATCTCCGATCCATCGTGGTGAGCATTGTCTCGATCGAGCGATCTAAACGATCGATTGATTTCGTTATTTGCTCGACTTGAACTTCTAGTGTGATGATTCTTTTTGCCATACAGAAATCATAGACACGACTACTTTTCTTTTCAATACGTAGCGGTCCATTTTCAGTGATACTTTCAAGATCAAATTGTCACAAAATGTAAGGATTTCATGATGTGCAGCCACTACACACCCGTTAAAAGCATGACTCAA
>CAIPID010000456.1 GCA_903865015.1 uncultured beta proteobacterium
CATCACATTGCCCGCGTCATCGACGAATTTGCCGAGATCTCCCGTCCGGAACCAGTCGTCGTCAGTAAATAGTTCCTTATTTGCATTAGGATTATTAAAGTAGCCAAGATGCACTGAAGGTCCGTAGGCGGCAATTTCGCCCTCAGCACCATAAGGAACGTCTTTGCCGTCTTCGTCAATAATGCGCAACTCCATCTGTCCGACTACTCGACCGATCGTACCGTTGACTTTTTCCGGGTCATCATCAAAACGGGTAAATGTATGAAAACCCGTTTCTAGCATACCGTAGAGCTCCAGCAGATGGCCCTTCATATGCTGCTGGTACGCGCGGATCGTTTCAATGGCTGCCGATGCGCCGCCTGTGATGACGACACGCAAGGAAGTGCAGTCATATTTTTGAAATTCGGGGACGTTTAGAATGGCGAGTAGTGAGGCAGGGGCCGTTGGGATAAACGTCGCCCGATGCTTTTCAATCAGCTCCAGTGCACGGGTTGCCTGGAATTTTTCCATTAAAACTGCACGTGCGCCAACCATCACTGTTTGCAACAAGCTGAGATAGCCCCAGTTCAGTCCGACCGGCAACCAGATGAGCAGCACTTCATCTGGCGTGACATGCATTTCGCTGTTGATGACTTCTGCAGCGTAAAGGGTTGTGTTGAAACAATGCATGACCCCTTTGGGATCACCCGTCGTGCCTGAGGTGAAGGCCATACGCATGACGGCATCGGGACTCATATGGATGCGGTCCGCAGCAGGCAGCGGTGCGGAGCGTGCTAGACCTTGTTCCAGTGAGTGCACGTTCTGAACGCTTGTTTCACCCGAAACGACAATCGTTTTTAAATTAGGGAGCTCCGGGCGCAATTCGTCGATCATGGCTGCGTAATCGAACCCTTTAAAGTTTGATGCACAGACAAAGGCTTTGCTGTTGGAAAACCGCAGGATGTATTCGACTTCGCGACGTCTGAAATCTGGGCTGATCTTGTTGGCAATGGCGCCAATCAATTCAAGAGAAAAGAATACGATTGGGAATTCGACACGGTTCGGAAATTGCATCGTGACAACATCACCCGCACCGATCCCGATACTTTTCAAAAATGCGGCACACCGGTCGACTTCATTTTTGAGCTGCCCATAGGTCAGACTACGTGTTTCATCAATGAATACCACACGGTCCGGATGCTCACCCGCACGTTTTTCGATGAAATCATAAAAAGTTACGTCATGCCAGGCTTTGCTGTCGATATAGCGTTTGCGTAGGCCATCGCTCATACGTGTTTTGTATTGAGGCGTCGTCATCAATTTGATGCCTTGCGCGTTGGTCATCGGACTAGTCATATTCATTACCTTAAGGCGCGCAGCAAACCGCCATCAACAGGGATTGTGCATCCTGTGATGTAGGAGCCGGCAGGCGAGACGAGTAGTGCAACCAGATTGGCGATATCGGCGGTTGAGCCGATCCGGCCAAGCGGGATTTCAGTAATCAGTTTTGCACGCACGCTCTCAGGACTCTCGGTGCCTGCAGCGAATACTTTTTGTAAACGATCTGTGTCGATATAGCCCGGACAAATCGTATTCACGTTAATGCCGTGTTGTGCGATTTCCATGGAGAGTGTTTTGGCATACCCCATTAGTCCCGCCCATGTTGCAACTGAAAGCGCAAACCCTGCGATAGGTTGTATGGCGGATATCGCTGAAATATTCAGGATGCTGCCCGCACCTGAGGTTTTGAGGTGTGGGAGAGCGGAGCGCACCATGCGAATCACGCTAAAGAGATTTTGTTCGACCGCTTTCTGCCACGCGACATCGTCAAACGAATCGATCGGGCCTAAAGGCGGTGCGCCATCGTTATTCACAAGAATATCGAGTTTGCCAAAGCTATCAATAGCTGTTTGAACAATACGTCCGCTTTCGTCCTGATCGCGGATGTCCGCGGAGACGGCGACGACGCGTACGCCGTATTTGCTTGAGAGTTCAGCTGCGGCCGCCTCAAGTTTAGGCACGCGACGGGCAAAAATAACCAGATCTGCGCCCTCAGCGGCTAAGCGACTCGCGATTCCAAAACCAATTCCCATGCTGCCGCCACCAACGATCGCGACTTTTCCTTTCAGTCCGAGATCCATTAGCGTTCAACTCCGCTTAAGAATGCTTCTGCATTTTTATGAAAAACTTTTTCAAGAACTGCGTCCGAGTATCCTTCCGCTTTCCATTCG
>CAIPID010000457.1 GCA_903865015.1 uncultured beta proteobacterium
CCGCAAATCAAACCTGCTGGGACTATGAGTTATTTCTGAGATTTTTATTGCTTGGTGCTCGTCATCAGGTGACAAAGAAAGATTTGGCGGTATTTCGTTTATATGAAGGATCGATCTCTGGGTCTGGCAGGCTAGAGTCAAAATATCTGCAGGAACTCGATCAGTTATTTATTGAGTGCATAGGACGCAATAGAAACGCGAAAGATATTCTGTTTACATATTATTTGAGACTAAAGCGAAAGCTTAGTTATCTATTTAAATAATATCAGGACTCAGTAGTGTCCGGTTAAATTCCGAACAAATTCAATTGGTTAGCGGTGTCTAGTGTTTCAGAACTGTATTCCTCGCCCTGAAAGGCGCTTGAAAGCTCAGTTTTCTCAAATACGGATACCGATAATATCTGTAGCAAAGTGTATAGCGAGGATTTAATTTGAAGTTCCTTCTTGACGATGGCAATCAGAACGTAAGTCGAAACGGCGCACCAGATTTGCGTCTTGACGGCGTTCTCGCTGTTGCCCAGGAACTTCTTGATTCGCAGGTGCTGCTTGATCCATTTGAAGAACAATTCGACTTGCCAGCGATTTTTGTACAGGGCTGCAATCGTCAATGGCGGCAGCACAAAGTTGTTGGTCAGAAAGATAAAAGTCTTGCCACTTTCCGTGTCTTTGAATCGTATGCGTCTCAAGTTTTCTGGGTAATGTCGCGTGGCGTAAAACCCGTTGAGCAATACCGTTTGATCGCAAACAAGTCCTGTCGATCGATCGACTGGTTTGGAGTAAATTCGTCGAGCGTTCATGTTGACTTTGGCTCGAGTGACAAAGAATCCGCCCGCCTGATGCATCGCATAAAGTCGGGTGAAATCCAAATAGCCTCGATCCATCACGTAGAACGCTCCAGCTTCGATTGGCATGAAGTCCAGAACATTGACTTCGTGCATCTTTCCGTCGCTGATGTGTATAAACGCTGGGATTGCGCCGCGCAGGTCCAACAGCGTGTGCAGCTTTACCGCGCCCTTCGCTTTGCGAAACGGAGCCCAGTCGAACAGACTCAAACACAGATCGATCGTCGTGGCGTCCAGCGCGTAGACCGTGTTCTTCAGATCCAATCCGACCAAATCCGTATCGCTGTAAAGCTTGCGTGCCCGACGAATCAGCAACGCGGCAACGTCGGACCAAATGCGCCAGTCGCGCGACTCGTTGGCATCGGCCAGCGTCGAGCGATGAATGCTGTGACGTATCCCCATCGCATAAAGTTTGCTCGCATTGGCGCCGAGCGTCACTTCGATGTCGCGCAGACTCTCGCGCCAAGTCAATTGCGCAAATGCCATGACTCGAAATTGTTCTGCGCAAGTCATGCGCCGAACGCCGGCGTTGCCGCTGTAGCGCTCGACGATTCGACCAAAGCTCGTCCACGGAACGAACTCCATAATCTGTGCAAAAAGCGTCTTGCCGACATACATGAGACATCCCCCAGAGGCTAACCCCTAGGAAATTACCCAAAAATGAAGAATTTGTATTCAAGTCGGCACCAAATAAAATCGGCCTCTAGGCCCCGCCAGTATTGGCTTTTACTGAAAAACAACCCGGTTTAACCAATGGGATGAACGCTCCCACCTCAAACGGCATCAAATGTGCCAAAGTGGAGTTGTTACTCAACCACTTGAATTAGATAGGAGCGTTCAATATGAAGATTAAAACAATTGGTATTGATTTGGCAAAAAATGTTTTTCAAATCCATGGTGTTGACTCGAGTGGCAAGCCTATCATTAAAAAACAATTGCGGCGTAGTCAGATGGCAACGTTTTTCGTAAAAATTGAGCCCTGTTTAATCGGTATGGAGGCCTGTGCAAGCGCCCATTTTTGGGCAAGGAAACTCTCAGCGATGGGGCACTCTGTCAAGCTAATGGCACCTCAGTATGTTAAGCCATACGTTAAGACGAACAAGAGTGATGCAGCCGACGCGGAAGCTATCTGCGAGGCCGTGACCAGATCAAATATGCGATTTGTTCCAATTAAAAATATTGAACAACAAACTGTATTGTCATTGCATAGAGTTCGCCAAGGCTTTGTGAAAGCACGCACGGCAATGGCGAATCAAATTCGAGGACTCATGGCGGAGTTTGGCTTAGAGATCCCTGTGGGGATTGGATATATTTCTTCGCGAGTTCCCGATTTGATCGAAGATGCAAATAACGAGTTGACTGGCAGTTTTCGTCTGTTAATTCAAGGGTTACTAGACCACTTTAAAACGTTAGAAACACAAGTGGTTACGATCGAAGAACAAATTGTTTTATGGCATAAACAGAGTGAGGATAGTAGGCGGCTCGCAGAAGTTCCTGGCATTGGTCCCTTAACCGCAACTGCATTAATCGCTTCAATCGGTGACGTAAAGAATTTCAAATCTGGCAGGCAAGTCGCATCGTGGTTGGGTCTTGTCCCAAGACAGCACTCTACTGGCGGCAAACAAAATCTGTTGGGCATTAGTAAGCGTGGTGATTCCTATTTAAGGACACTTCTCATTCACGGCGCTCGAGTAGTGATTTATCATGCTGAAAGAAAATTGAAACTGGATCAAACGAGTCGCTGGATTAATGAGCTGGTTCAGAGACGCAATAAAAATGTTGCGGCAGTAGCACTTGCAAACAAAAATGCCAGGACAGTTTGGGCATTGTTGGCGCATGATCGTAGATATGAGTCTAATCGACAAGAGTTAGTATTGCAGTAGGTTGCTGTTTTTACGCTGCAATTAACCTCGTTATGAAGTAAAAAGAAGTGTTTTTGTAGTTAAACAAAAAGGTAAGGTGAAACAATCCACGATTGCTTAGGCATTTATGAAGTGATGGCAAAACAGGTAAGACCGTGGTTGGCAAATCCCGATAGTGTCCGAGCACAAAAGTGCGTTTAACCGATCGAGGCGCCAATCAGCAAATCCCATCAAGGACAGTGGATGCAAATCCACAATCAAAGTCCGAATGTACGGGTGCAATCTTTACCTTCTAGTCAGAGCGAATTAAATGTTTGGCAAACGGGAGCGTTCATGTACGGACACTACTGA
>CAIPID010000458.1 GCA_903865015.1 uncultured beta proteobacterium
ACACCTGTGCGTGAAGCCACCCGTGCTGAATTTGGATTGCCAGAAGATGCGTTTGTGATGGCGGCATTTGGGAATGTTTACAAAATCAACCAAGCGATGCTCAACTCGTGGTTCAACATTCTCAAAAAAGTGCCACATAGTGTGTTGTGGTTGATGAATGACAACGCATGCACCACGTCCCTGCTCACCAGAGAGGCAAAACTACAAGGCATCCCATCAGAAAAAATATGCTTCACTGATCGAGCAGCACACTCTGAATACCGAGCGAAATTGGCCATTGCCGATTTGTTCTTGGATAGCTTTCCATACAACTGTGGATCAACCACACGTGACGTGCTCAATGCAGGCATTCCCATGGTGACGTTGAGTGGGAAATGCATGGTTTCGCGCATGGGCGGCAGCATTTTGAATTCACTAGGAATGGCTGAGCTTGTTTGCCAAAATTTGGACGGCTACGAAAACACAGTTGTCACGCTAGCAACAGATTCTCACAAACACCATCGAATTAAATCAGATCTTCAAATGCATTTGGCTGATTTACAAACTACACCGCAACAGCTGACTCGTTCTGTTGAAAAAGGTATTTTGACGGTGACACAGTTATGAGCATGCAATCGCACAACCCGTTGGCTATCAGAGTAGAAGGTTGGCGTGGCATCAGCCATTCCTATGCCCTAGTGAATCAATTTCAATTACTTCATTGGCAAAAAAATAATCTCGCTGCCGTTCAACATATTGATATGCCTTTTGTCATGGCCCATTGGGCATCCGGCGAAAACTCTGCCGGCTTCAATGAAGAAGATTTGAAAATTGTTCAAAACATTTCGCAAGACATCACGCCACAAGCTGTCTACAGAATATTTGCACCTTTTGGGCTAGATACGCCTGTCGATTTACCCACACTCACATTTGCAGTGACGGAATTTGGACTCAACAGCGCAAACAATGATCAAGCAAGTATCGATCGCTACGCTGCCCATGGCGGACTGATTCATACACCGAGCCATTGGAGTAAAAACCGCCTTGTAGCCAATGGCATCCCCGAACACATCATCCATGTGGTTCCGCATGCCGCAGATAGTGCCTATTTTTTTCAGATGGACGCGTTAGCTATTGCTCAAAACCGCCTATCACTCGGTTTTTCTGAAGATGACATTATTCTTTTAAACGTGGGTACACACCACTGGAATAAAGGATTAGATGTATTAATTAAATCATTTGCTAACGCAAGGCAAAAAAATCCGAATTTGAAATTAGTACTTAAAGACCAGCGTACAACTTACCTGATGAACTCTGAGTCTTATGTGCATCAGATATTGACAGAAATTGACATGAACGATGCGGAAACGACTGGCGCAATTCGCATGCTCTCAGGGCATCTCACCTTGGCACAACTTAACTCACTGTACAACTTGGCGGACGCCTATCTCACCCCCTATCGGGCAGAAGGTTTCAACCTCCCAGCGCTCGAGGCACAAACTTGTGGAACACCTGTTATTGCAACAGCAGGGGGCGCAACGGATGATTTTTTAGGCGGTCCAAACCACATCGCAATTTCAGGAAAATTTATTGAAAATGCGAATCTGAAAGAAGATTTGCCCATCAATGCATACATAGAACCAGATTTAATGCAACTTATAGATGCTTTGTCGCATCTATCGCGGAAAAAATGGAATTTACAGG
>CAIPID010000459.1 GCA_903865015.1 uncultured beta proteobacterium
ATTGAATTGCTTGTTGCTGCATCAGGTAGGGCATCATTATTGCTGCTGCTTGCTGACGTTGCGCGTACTCATTGTTATCCATTGTTTCCAGGCGCTGTTTGTCTGCTGCCCAAGCATTATCAAAGTCTGTAACTCGCTCATTCATAGCCTTATTTCTAGCTACGTTTGCATCACCGATCGTAAATTCACCCTTTAACATCGCTAAATAAATTGCATCGATTTTTGCATAATAAGTACGCTGAGCGGCTGACATATTCATACTGACGCGGTTCAGCCCGGACATATAAATTTGGCGACAGCGGTCTGCATCTGCAATATAAATTTTCAGAGCGACTTTCTGACTTTCAGTTAACTTTAGACTAGATGCCATCAACTCCATTCTGTTCGTGCTTGTTGGTGTAGCGAACAGAATATCTTTGAATACCAATTTAGAATTATCTGAAGTTGAAACTTCAAGACCGCAGGTATTTGATGCTGCGATAGCTTCATCCATAATTTTTTTAGTATTCGCGAACTCTCTCTGGGCTTGAGTTTGATTTCCAGCGCAGCCAGTCAAAACATGAAGTTCTTCATTTTCAACAGCCTGTCGTTTTACTCGATCAAGCACGCCGCACCCAGTGCGAAGTCTGGACGCGTGTGATGGGCTATCACCGCCCAGTGACGTCCTTTAACACTGGAAAGCAGGGAGAATTTAATGAACGACTGTTTTTTAACGAGCCCCAGTCACGCTAAGCGCACCCCCGGCATTGGGGGCTTCGTCCCCTTCTCAACGGTTGACTGGCCGGGTGAACTTGCGGCTGTGGTCTTTATTGCAGGCTGCCCCTGGGCTTGCCATTACTGCCATAACCCGCATCTTCAGCAACGCGGTGAGGTTTTGTCATGGCATATCGTCCTGCAAACACTGCAAAAGCGCGTGGGCCTACTCGATGGGGTGGTGTTTTCAGGTGGCGAACCCTTTAACGATCCACTTTGCCCGCAACTGATTCGTCAGACTAAAGAGCTAGGTTTTAAGGTGGCCGTTCACACGGCGGGCATCTATCCGCTGCGCCTGCGCGAGGCTCTGCCAAGCCTGGATTGGGTTGGGTTAGATATTAAGACGACGCCCGGGGGCTACCCAGCCCTGACCGGGCGTAACAAAAGCGCTGAGCCCGTGCAACAGTGCCTGGATACGCTACTGGATTGGACCGGTCCCTTTGAATGTCGCACCACCTGGCACCCGGACTGGTTAACAGAAACGGCTTTGCTTGATCTGGCGCAAAGCCTCGCGGCCCAGGGTGTGTGGAAATATGCTGTCCAGCGTTCTCGCAGCGTCACCCATTCTTTGCCAGTCGCTGAAGTGAGCCTCTTAGCACGCACAACGCTACAAGGCCTGTTTGAAACGTTTTCTTATCGGTGAGTGTTCATGACCAAACAACTTGATGTCTGCGAACTATTGGCGCGCACACCACTTTTTGCCTCGCTTAACCGTAACTGGTGTGAGATTTTGGCAAATTCGGCACAGGTTCATCGGATTCTAAAAAATCAATACCTATACCGACGCGGCGACCCCGCCAGCGGCGTCTATCTCGTTGCCGTGGGTCAGATTAAGGCCTCGATCCCCGTTGCGCGAAGCCGGCACGGCAAGGTCATCGAGATGTTTGGCGCAGGCGATTCTTTTGGCGAAACCCTGATGTTGTTAAACCACCCGCATATTGTTGACGCCCAGGCACTTGATGACAGCGTCGTCATTTGGCTAGACAAGCGCGACATCGAACCAATTCTTGCGTTCGAAGCCGACTTTGCGTTCAAGATGCTAAAAAATGTCTCGCTTCGCTTTGAAACCCTTTTACACGACATCGAGACCGTCAGTACACATAGCGCCAGTGAACGCGTTGCGGATTACCTGTTGAAACAACCTAGGCAAGGCACGCAAACCCAACTCAAATTCAGTAAATGCCTGATCGCTTCACGCTTGGGTTTACAGGCCGAGAGTTTGTCGCGCGCACTACAACGCCTTTCAAGAGAACACTTAATTTCAGTTCAAGGTTCGCATGTCGAGATCTTAAACGAACAGGGGTTATTGCAATTAAATCATGCTAGTCACTAAAACTAACCGGCGTCTGATAGGCCGTGTTCTACCGCATAAATCGCCGCTTGAACGCGGTTGTTGACGCCCAGCTTTTTCAAGATGCTTTGCAAATGAATTTTGACTGTGCTTTCAGCCACATCGAGTTTTCGGGCGATCTCTTTATTTGATAAGCCAAGCGCCAATTGGGCCAGCATTTCACCTTCACGGGGCGTGAGCTTTTTAAGATCGTTGGTGGCAGGCGGTGCAGGCTTACGAAAACTCGCCACAAGCTTGGCCGTCATTTCGGGCGAAATCACAGCATCTGATTGCATCACCTTGCGCAAAGACTCAAGCAAATAATCGGCATCAATATTTTTGAGCAAATAGCCCGCCGCACCCTTTTTAAGCGCCAAGGCAAGATCCTCTGCATCTTCAGACACAGTCAGCAACACGACCTGGCAGCCAGGGCTCTCTTGCAAAATCAACCCAATCGCATCCAGCCCAGACAGCCCTGGCATATGCAAATCGAGCAAGACAATATCGGGCTTGAGTTCTTTGGCACGTTTAACCCCTTCAAGTCCATCTGCGGCCTCGCCAATCACTTCAAAATCAAGGTTACGCTGCAGCAACAGACGAATGCCGCTACGAAATAACGTGTGATCATCCACAAGCAAAATGCGAATAGGTGTGGTCATCCTCAAGCCGCCACGCGCTCGTGGTGGAACAGCCGTAACGTCACGCAGGTACCTGTCGCATCACTCGCAACCGCTAAATGAGCCCCGAGTCGCGTTGCACGCTCTTTCATAATGGTTAAACCCACGTGCTGCTCCGACTCAAAGCTTGACGCTGATAAGTCAAAGCCACAGCCATCATCCTGTACGCTCAATTCAAAATCTTGCGCATTCGTCACAACAATCTTCACCGCTTTCGCGTTTGCATGCTTACGAATATTTGATAGGGCCTCTTGCACGATAAACAGCAACTGCAATTGCTGCTCAGCTGGCAAGGGCGCGCCCTGCCCGACAGCTTGAATTGAAACCGGAATCATCGTTTGTCGCGTAAAGCGCTCGGCAGCGTGCTCCAAGGCATGATTCAAATCACCCGCCTCAAGCTTGACTCTAAAATTTAACAAGAGTTCACGCACATCGTCGTAGCTTTCACGCAGCCCCGCTTTGATCATCTGCATACTTTCAGTCACTTCAGTCGCATCTTTACGCTTTATTGAGTCTTCGAGCATTTGAACCTGTAACTTCAAAAAGTTCAGCCCCTGTGCGATCGAATCATGCAACCCTTGCGCCACCAGGTTACGCTCTTGGGCCACGGCAAGCTCGCGGGTGCGCGCCAACAGCCGTTGATTTTCGATCGCCACCCCAAGATGCTGACCAACCGAATCAAATAAGCGTCGATCATCGCCAGAGAACTCGCGTGGTTCGACAAAGTGCAGGGTGTAACTGCCCAAAGTCGCCGTACCATTCGTGATTTGTGCGATCGCAATTGAATTAAACCCTTCTTCACGACACAAATAACGTTGCTCGAGCGGTAATTTACGAAAATCATGTAACTGGGTTTCGCCAAGTTCCGCGGCTTCGCCACATAAGCAATCACCCGCATGCACGCACTGTTCTTCTTGAACAAAATTGGGCGAAACCCCTTGATGCACGGTCAAGTGCAGATTACTTTGTCGTGGATCCAAAATACGCACCGCGCCGCCATCGGCGCCAAAATATTCAACCAATTTTTTTAAAAATCCAGCGCAGCGCTGCTCAAGCTCACCGGGCTGACTCAGATATGACGAGAAGTCATATAACGTGCTCAGCGCACGATTTTGCTGCGCAAGCTGCAAGGTCTTTTGCGAAACGCGGCCTTCAAGATCCGCATAAAGCGCTTTGAGTTGAGCTGCCATGTCATTAAAGCCTGAGGCTAGCTCGCCGAATTCATCACGTCCCTCAACCGGCACTTGCACCGAGAAATTTCTGGCCGTCATTTGCACGATACCCGCCTGCAATGCCTGGACTGGGCGAATCACCCAGCCATACAGCAGATAAATGACTGCCACACTGCCCGCCAGCATCAAGACAATCAATGCGAGTTGTGAGGTACGCAGGATCGACGTGTCGGAGGCATTCTCTGCTTCGATTTGCCAGACCAGGCGATCAGCAGCTGTTACAAAAGCAGACAGTTCGGCCAGATATGCTGCAGCCAGTCGGTTGCGTTGTTCCGGCTGCGTTTCATATTGGTTCAGGATGGGTGCCAACCTGGTGTGCCAGCTGTTTGCAAGCTCTGAGAATTGCTTTTGTACGCTTGGGCTGCCTGGCATTCTCATCGGTCGTTGCGGATCGCCTCGTTTGAGGGCAACCAGGGTTTGATCCATCGCCTGGATCTGATGATGGAGCTGCAGAATATCCATGCGTGGCTGATTCAGGTTCAGTCCGATACGAACGGATTGCACACGTAGACTGCCCGTGTCATTAATGGCAGCCGCTGCCCCCTCAAGTGCCCATGATAGCCACAGCGTCCCCATGACCATGCTCAGACCGAATACCAGTCCTGCCAGAGAAACTGAAACGAGCCGGACACCGAGTTTATAGTTACGCCCGATTGGTGATCGCCACTTGACCGCCATATGCTGCCCCTGTGCTACATGAGTATGAATAACTGACTGATTATCGCTTGTTATGACTTGTACCGTCGTAACCTTGCGATTCGGCTCGCCATGACCTCCCGGTCATGCAGTTGTCGCCCGGGCCAGTCTTTTGTCGGGACCAGTCTGTTCAAGCGCGCACACCATCGGCAGAAATCCACCTGCCCGATTCGAATAGGCCAGTAACTCTCCTGCGGCCAGATCAAAATACCAGCCGTGCACCGTCAGTCGCCCCTCGTCGACTGCCCGTCTGACCCAGGGGAATGTCATCAGGTTGTTCAGCGAATTTAAAATCGATGACTGTTCGCAGACCCTGCATTGCACTTCGGGGCTCGACTGCGCAAATTTCGCGAGTGTGCTGCGTTTTGCTGGCTCGGCGATTTTCATCCATCGTTCAATAAAATTTGGCTCGTTGGGTGAGGCGGTTGATGTTGGGTACATCAGTGCGCGAATGCCGCCACACTGGGCATGACCCAGAACGATGATGCGTTCAACTTTCAAATTTTGCAGTGCAAACTGGATGGCAGCACTGACGCCATGAAAGCCGCCATCGTCCGGCTCGCAGGGTGGTACAAGGTTGCCGACGTTCCTGGACACAAAGATGTCACCTGGCTCTGCACCAATCAGATAGCCTGGATCGACGCGTGAGTCACAACAGCCGATCAGCAGCGTGCGCGGATGCTGGCCCTGCCGCAATTCGTTGATCAGCGTAGGGTCGTCACCATAATACTGCTGTTGAAAGCGCTCAAAGCCCGCTATGAAGTTTTCGAGATCATGTCCGTTCATGGCTGCAATTGTCAATGATTTGAGACCCGCGCACCATGCCACTTCGGTATAGGAGCGACTAGTCCTTTAGTAGGGGGTCTATAGCTCGAATGTTTTTGGCTCCCCCCCGCATCCGGAGAATGTTCAGCATGAGACGGACCGCCTAATCTGATCGCATTGCAAGAACAATCAGAAAGGAAGCGAGTATGGATTCGCAATCACGTAAGGCTGCCATGGTGCTGGGTTCAAGCACCTTTGCATTCACCATCTGCTTTGCCGTCTGGATGATGTTCGCCGTCATCGGCATCCCAATTAAAAAACAGCTTGGACTCAACGAGACCGAATTTGGTTTGCTCGCAGCCATGCCAGTACTCAGTGGTTCGTTGATACGCGTGCCGCTTGGAATCTGGACCGATCGTTTTGGTGGCCGCATCGTATTTTTTGTGTTGATGCTGTGTAGCGTGATTCCCATTTGGCTCATGTCCTACGCGACGCAGTACTGGCACTTTCTGGTGCTAGGACTGTTCGTCGGCCTGGCGGGTGGATCGTTCTCGGTTGGCACCCCTTATGTCGCGCGCTGGTTTCCCAAAAAGCGGCAGGGTCTGGCGATGGGGATATTTGGTGCGGGTAACTCAGGCTCGGCCCTCACCAAGTTTGTTGCGCCTGCCTTGATCGTCGCGGCCGGCGGCTCCTGGACGATTGTGCCGCAAGTCTATTCAATTGCGATGCTTGTGACTGCAGTGTTGTTCTGGATGTTCTCAGCAACCAACCCCGCTCATAATATTTCAACCACTGCCACCTTTACGCAGCAACTCAGAATGCTCAAGGATCCGAGAGTCTGGCGCTATTGCCAGTATTACTCGGTCGTGTTTGGCGGTTACGTGGCACTCGCGCTCTGGATGACCAAGTACTACGTCGGTGAATATGGTTTCAATATTCAGAATGCTGCTCTGCTGGCCGCGTGTTTTTCACTGCCAGGTGGTGTGCTGCGTGCCCTGGGTGGGTGGATTTCGGATCGTTACGGCGCCTACCAGACGACCTGGTGGGTCATGTGGGTGTGCTGGGTCGCCTACTTCCTGCTGAGCTATCCGCAGACAAATTTCACGGTACTGACCGTGGGTGGTCCAAAGGACTTTCACATTGGTCTGACACCGACCTTGTTCACGATCATCCTGTTTGTAGTGGGCATCGCCATGGCGGTAGGCAAGGCTTCTGTATTCAAGTTCATCTCGGATGATTTCGGCGACAACATCGGTGCCGTGTCAGGTGTCGTGGGTCTGGCCGGCGGTCTGGGTGGCTTTGTCTTGCCCATCATGTTTGGTGCTCTGGTGGATATCACTGGAGTGCGGTCTTCGAGTTTCATGTTGTTGTATGGAACGGTTTGCGTCTCACTGGTCTGGATGCATTTCAGCTTCAGGGCCGAGAGTATTGCCAAAGGCCGGGCGGCGCTATTAGCCGCCGGCGCTCAATAGGAGTCAATGATGTCTTCAAGTTATGTAATCAAGCGATGGGAACCTGAACAAACTGCTTTCTGGCAGGAGCAGGGCAGCCGCATCGCGAATCGCAATCTCTGGATTTCAATTTTTGCACTCATGCTGGCCTTTATCGTCTGGATGCTGTGGTCGGTTGTTGTGGTCAATCTGGGCAAGGCAGGTTTCAATTTCAGTAAAAATCAGATGTTCTGGTTAACAGCGCTGCCTGCACTGTCTGGCGCAACGTTACGAATCTTTTACTCATTCCTGGTACCTATCTTTGGCGGACGCCGCTGGACTGCTATATCAACGGCGAGTCTGCTGATTCCAGCCCTGGGCATGGGCTTTGCCTTGCGTGACCCGACCACCAGCTATCCGACCTTACTGGCGCTGGCGCTGCTGTGTGGCTTTGGTGGCGGCAACTTCAGCTCTTCGATGGCCAACATCAGTTTCTTTTTTCCGAAATCGAAAAAAGGCCTGGCGACAGGCCTGAATGCTGGCATCGGCAATCTGGGCGTTTCAGTGGTGCAGTTCGTTGTGCCCATGGTGATCTCGATGTCCATCTTTGGACTGGCAGGAGGTGAAGGACACAGTTTTGCCGGAGCAGATGGCGTATCAAAGACAATCTGGCTGCAGAACGCAGGCTTTGTCTGGGTCCCCTTGATTATTGTTTCTACTCTGGCTGCCTGGTTCGGGATGCATGACATCGCCGATGCAAAAGCTTCCTTTGCCGATCAGGCGGTGATCTTCAAGCGTCACCATAACTGGCTGATGTGCTGGTTGTATCTTGGCACCTTCGGCTCCTTTATTGGATTTTCAGCGGGTCTTGCGTTGTTGACGCAGTCGCAGTTTCCCAACGTCAACCCAACCCAGTATGCATTCCTCGGGCCGCTGGTTGGCGCGGCAGTGCGACCCGTAGGGGGATGGGTTTCTGACAAAGTCGGTGGCGCACGCGTCACGCTCTGGACCTTCGTTGGCATGATCTTTGCCGTTGTCGGCGTCATGTATTTTCTGCCAAGCGGTTCAAACCCCGGCAGTTTCCAGGGTTTTCTGGGCATGTTTATTGTCTTGTTCGCACTGACTGGAATTGGCAATGGCTCAACGTTCAGAATGATCCCCGTGATTTTTTTCAATGAGCGTCAACAGGCTGCCAGCAAGGATGCTGCTTCACAGCGTCAGGCCATGCTCGATGGAGGCAAAGAGGCTGCTGCGGTCCTCGGCTTTTCAGGTGCCATTGGTGCCTATGGTGGATTTTTCATTCCAAAAAGTTTTGGAACGGCGATC
This sequence comes from uncultured beta proteobacterium, assembly GCA_903865015.1. Lineage (GTDB taxonomy): Bacteria > Pseudomonadota > Gammaproteobacteria > Burkholderiales > Burkholderiaceae_B > Zwartia. The sequence goes on from CAIPID010000459.1 coordinate 8,210, forward strand.
GACTTGACCGGTTCGCCTCATGCGGCACTTCTGTGTTTCATCGTTTTTTATACAACATGTGTGCTGGTGACATGGTGGTGGTATGCCCGTCGCAACGCACCGATGCCCTGCTGAATTTAATGCTTGATGGTCGCGATATGCGACGGCTTGGAGAATATGAATGAGTCATTTTTTAGATCGGTTACGGTTTTTTTCGAAAACTAAAGAGGAATTTTCCAATGGCCACGGGGTCGTGGTCGATGAAGACCGCAAATGGGAAGATGCCTATCGTCAGCGCTGGCAACATGACAAGATTGTGCGTTCGACCCATGGTGTGAACTGCACCGGGTCCTGTTCGTGGAAAGTCTATGTCAAAAGCGGACTGATCACCTGGGAAACCCAGCAGACCGACTACCCGCGCACGCGTCCCGATCTGCCAAATCATGAGCCACGTGGCTGTCCACGTGGTGCCTCATATAGCTGGTATGTCTACTCGGCCCAGCGCGTCAAGCATCCCATGATGCGTGGGCGTCTGATGGAAATGTGGCGTGAGGCGCGCAAGACCATGGACTCAATTGCGGCCTGGGAATATATCAGTCAGGATCCTGAACGGGCCAAACGCTACAAGAGTGTGCGTGGCCTGGGTGGTTTTGTACGCGCAGACTGGGATACTGTGACTGAAATGATCGCTGCAGCCAATGCAATGACGATCAAAAAATTCGGTCCCGATCGCATTGTCGGGTTTTCGCCGATTCCTGCGATGTCAATGGTGTCGTACGCTGCAGGCGCCAGGTACCTGAGCCTGATTGGCGGTGTCTGCCTGAGCTTTTATGACTGGTATTGCGACCTGCCGCCCGCAAGTCCCCAGGTCTGGGGCGAGCAGACCGATGTGCCCGAATCCGCAGACTGGTACAACTCGACTTACTTGATGGTGTGGGGCTCCAACGTCCCGCAGACACGGACGCCCGACGCGCACTTTTATACCGAGGTTCGCTACAAAGGGACAAAGACGGTTGCCGTATCGAGCGATTTTGGCGAGATGGTGAAGTTTGGCGATATCTGGTTGGCACCCAAGCAGGGTACGGATGCTGCTCTGGCCATGGCGATGGGACATGTGATTCTCAAAGAATTCCATCTCACCGGAAAATCTGATTATTTCCGTGATTACGCCAAGCAATACACCGACATGCCGATGCTGGTGATGCTGCGCAGTCAAAATGGCGGACTTGTGCCAGATCATTTTCTGCGCGCCTCCCATTTGGCCGATAACCACGGCGAAGCCAACAATCCAGACTGGAAAACATTGCTGATTGATGCTAGTACCGGCGAACTGATTGTGCCAAATGGCGCGATCGGTCTGCGCTGGGGTGAGGGCAAGGTGAATGACGGCAAGCAAGTGGGACGCTGGAATCTTGAAAAAAAGGATGCCGCTTCAGGTCGTGAAGTCGATCCTGTCCTGAGTATGGTGGATCTGGATCACGAAGTTGCTGGTGTGAGTTTTCCGTATTTTGGTGGCGAACACGACGACCTGCTGGTGCGCAATGTGCCGGTCAAGCGTATGACGCTTGCAGACGGCACCAGTGTACTGGTGACGACGGTGTATGACCTGCAGATGGCCAACTATGGTGTGGATCGCGGACTGGGGGGCGGCAACGTCGCGACAAGCTTTGACGATGATGTGCCTTACACACCCGCCTGGCAAGAAAAACATACTACGGTACCGCGTCATCTGGTGATACAGGTTGCGCGTGAATTCGCCCAGAATGCCCACGACACGCATGGAAAGTCGATGGTCATTGTGGGCGCTGCGCTCAATCACTGGTATCACATGGATATGACCTACCGCGGCATCATCAATATGTTGATGATGTGTGGTTGCGTGGGACAAAGCGGTGGTGGCTGGGCACACTATGTTGGTCAGGAAAAATTGCGGCCGCAGTTTGGCTGGGCGCCACTGGCTTTCGGTCTGGACTGGTCGCGTCCACCGCGTCAGATGAACGGCACGAGTTTCTTTTATGCGCACACGAGTCAGTGGCGTCATGAAAAACTGCATGTCGATGAGATTCTTTCGCCCACAGCGGATGCCAGCAAGTACGCCAACATGAGCATGCTCGATCTCAATGCAAAGTCCGAACGTATGGGCTGGTTGCCCTCGGCACCACAGCTTGAAACGAATCCGCTCGATGTGGTGGCAGCAGCTGTTGCCATGGGTAAAGATCCCGTCGCGTATGTAGCCGAGTCGCTCAAAAACGGTAGCCTGAACATGAGCTGCGATGATCCGGACAACCCTGCCAACTTTCCGCGCAACATGTTTGTGTGGCGTTCGAACATTCTTGGCTCAAGCGGCAAGGGTCATGAGTACTTCTTGAAATATTTCCTGGGTGCCCAGAATGCCTTGTTTGGCGATGAGGCGGATGCCACCAAGCCAAGCGAAGTCAAATTCCGCGCAGAGGCCGCAGAGGGCAAGCTTGACCTAATTACGGTGCTTGATTTCCGTATGAGTACAACATGTCTGTATGGCGACATCGTCTTGCCAACGGCGACATGGTACGAAAAAGATGATCTGAATACTTCGGATATGCATCCGTTCATTCATCCTTTGAGCGAAGCGGTACAACCCTTGTGGGAAAGCAAGACAGACTGGGAAATCTACAAGCTGATTGCCAAGAAGTTCAGTGAAATTGGTGGAGATTATCTTGGAACACAGCAAGATATTGTTCTGACTCCCTTGTTGCACGACACACCCGGAGAGTTGGGCCAGCCGTTCGAGCCAAAAGACTGGAAGCATGGCGAGTGCGACCTGATCCCCGGCAAGACTGCACCGAACATGACCGTTGTCGAGCGTAACTACAAAGACATCTATCGCAAGTTCACCTCGATTGGCCCGTTACTTGAAAAAATGGGCAATGGTGGCAAAGGCATTAACTGGGATACCAAGCACGAAGTGCAAGAGATCGCAGGCATCAGCAAGCTTGTGACCGAGGAAGGTGTGAGCAAAGGTCGTCCGAGACTGGACACTGCCATCGACGCGGCAGAGATGATTCTGACATTTGCACCCGAAACCAACGGACATGTTTCGGTCAAAGCCTGGGAAGCACTTTCTAAAATCACTGGGCGTGACCACGTCCATCTGGCAGCGGGCCGTGAGCACGACAAAATTCGTTTCCGTGATGTGCAGGCTCAACCACGCAAGATTATCTCAGCACCGACCTGGTCAGGACTTGAGAGTGAAGAAGTGAGTTACAGCGCCGGTTATACCAACGTGCATGAGCTCATACCGTGGCGCACCCTGACGGGTCGTCAGCAGTTCTATCAGGATCACCGCTGGATGCTGGATTTTGGAGAAGGCTCCTGTGTGTACAAGCCTGCGATTGATACCAAGACTATCAAACCGATGCTTGGCTTCAAGCCCAATGGCCAGAAGGAGATCGTGCTGAACTGGCTGACGCCGCACCAGAAGTGGGGCATTCATTCAACCTATTCAGATAATTTGCGCATGCTCACGCTCAGTCGTGGCGGGCCGCACGTCTGGATTTCAGAAATTGAAGCCAAAGGGGCAGGCCTGATCGATAACGACTGGGTAGAGGTGTTTAACGTCAACGGCACACTCACCGCGCGAGTTGTTGTCAGTCAGCGCATTCCAAACGGTGTCTGTCTCATGTATCACGCACAGGAAAAGATCATCAACACGCCGGGCGCCGAACTCAGCGGTCAGCGTGGCGGGATCCATAACTCTGTGACACGCACAGTACTCAAACCCACGCACATGATTGGTGGCTATGCACAACAGGCCTGGGGCTTTAATTATTACGGCACAGTGGGCAGCAATCGTGATGAGTTCGTGATTCTGCGCAAGATGAATAAAGTTGATTGGCTGGAAGGCAAGCTGGAAGAAGAGGTCACAAAATGAAAATTCGCGCACAAGTTGGCATGGTGCTGAATCTGGACAAGTGTATTGGTTGTCATACCTGCTCGGTGACCTGCAAGAACGTCTGGACCAGTCGCGATGGCGTTGAATACGCCTGGTTCAATAACGTCGAAACCAAGCCTGGCATTGGTTACCCCAAAGAATGGGAAAACCAGAAAAAATGGCTGGGTGGATGGCAACGCACAGCTTCGGGCAAACTCGAACCCCGTCAGGGCAGCAAACTCCGGATTCTGGCAAATATTTTTGCCAACCCGAATCTGCCAGCAATTGATGATTATTACGAACCCTTTACCTATGACTATGAGCATTTGCAGAATGCACCGTTGAGTCAGACCCCTCCGACCGCCCGTCCGATCTCTGTTATTACGGGCAAAAAGATGGAGAAGATCGAATGGGGTCCAAACTGGGAAGACGACCTGGGCGGTGAATTCCACTCGCGCAGCCGTGACGCCTTGTTCGAAGGCGTGCAAAAGGAGATGTATTCGACATTCGAAAATACCTTCATGATGTATTTGCCCAGACTATGCGAGCACTGTCTGAATCCGACCTGTGTAGCGAGTTGTCCTTCAGGTTCGATCTACAAGCGTGAAGACGATGGCATTGTGCTGGTGGATCAGGATAAATGCCGCGGCTGGCGCATGTGTATTTCCGGTTGTCCGTATAAAAAGATTTACTACAACTGGCAAAGTGGCAAAGCCGAAAAATGCACCTTTTGTTATCCGCGGATCGAAGCGGGGCAGCCAACGGTGTGTTCCGAGACGTGCGTTGGCCGGATACGCTATCTGGGTGTGTTGCTCTATGACGCGGACAAAATTGAAGCCGCTGCGTCAGTGGGCAACGAGCAGGATCTGTACCAGAGTCAGCTTGATGTGTTTCTGGATCCGCATTCGGACGAAGTCATTGCCGAGGCGCGCAAACAGGGTATTCCTGAGAGCTGGCTGGAGGCTGCCCGCAAATCACCGGTCTACAAGATGGCTGTTGAGTGGAAAGTCGCATTTCCCTTGCATCCTGAATACCGCACACTGCCAATGGTTTGGTATATCCCACCACTTTCGCCGATCCAGTCTGCCGCCGAAGCAGGGCACATGGGCATGAACGGGATTATTCCTGACGTCAAGAGTCTACGGATTCCTGTCAAATATCTTGCCAACCTGTTGACTGCAGGTAAAGAGGAACCCGTGCTGCATGCGCTTGAACGCATGCTTGCAATGCGGGCGTACAAGCGCTCTGAGACCGTGCACGGTGAAAAGGATCTTGCCGTGCTTGAGCAGGTCGGGCTGACTGAGGCGATGGTCGAAGACATGTATCAGACGATGGCGATTGCCAATTATGAAGATCGCTTTGTTGTGCCCTCGAGTCACAAGGAAATGGTCGAAGACAGTTTTAACGAGAAGGGCAGCTGCGGATTTACTTTTGGTAATGGTTGCTCAAGCGGGACTTCGGAAGGCACTTTGTTTGGCAAGAAGAAACACGGCAGCGATATTTTTATCGAAATGCCCAAGTCACGTAAAGCACGGACCGAAACTATCTAAACCTAAGCCTTGGCTCGAACAGAGTCAGGGGCGGAGAATTCTGATGCAAGACTTTAAATTACTGTCAGCGCTGTTGTGTTACCCGGAGCAAGCTCTGGTCGACTCTTTGCCTGAGATCCGCGAGATGGTCGGACATGACTCGCCGTTGACCGGTCAAATCGAACCGCTGCTGCATTACCTGGAAAGTGGAGCATTGATTTCGATTCAGGAAAATTATGTAGCCACGTTTGATCGTAACCAGCAGCACAGCCTGCATCTGTTTGAACATGTGCACGGCGAGAGCCGCGACCGTGGTCAGGCCATGGTGGATTTGTTGCTGGAGTACCGTAAAAACGGTTTTGATATGGTGACCAATGAGTTGCCGGATTATGTGCCGCTCTTTCTGGAGTTCTTGACTCAGGTTCCTGAGGCACATGCGCAACAGCTCCTGGGTGATGCGATCCATGTCCTGGCGATGATTGGCGACAAACTCAAAGCCAATAGCAGTCCGTACGCCGTGATCTTTGATGCGATCCGGGCCAAGTGCCTGACGCAACCTCTGCCATTTGAGGAGCCGCCCGTACGCGACATGGACGAAGCCATGGAAACCTTTGGCCCGGGCGCTGATGGCGTTGAACCGTTACTCAAGCCCTCGACCACGCAGGCGATTAATTTTTATCCAAGAAAACCTCATATACCCGGGGGCTCTGCGCAGTCTTCCAAGCATTGCTGATGCCGATCAGGAGCACATCATGAGCTATTTGAATTATTTTGTATTTGGAATTTATCCCTATATCGCGCTGTCGATATTCCTGCTTGGCAGTCTGGTCCGGTTTGAGCGAGAGCAATACACCTGGAAGAGTGACTCTTCGCAGTTGTTATACCGTGGTCAGTTGCGTCTGGGCAATATCTTGTTCCATATCGGGATCCTGGGATTGTTCTTTGGACATATGTTTGGTTTGCTCACTCCGTTGTGGGTCTGGCATGCACTCGGTGTGTCTCATGGACTTAAACAGATGGTTGCCGTAGTCGCTGGTGGCCTGATGGGTGCGATCTGTCTGTCTGGCCTGTCATTATTGATTTATCGCAGGTTTACCAATGCCCGCATTTCTGCTGTCACGACGACAGGCGACAAGGTTCTGCTGTTATGGATACTGGGGACCTTGCTGTTGGGGCTGGCTACGATTACGCAATCGGTCAAACATAGTGATGGCTCTGTGATGGTGTTGTTGATGATGTGGGCTCAGCATATGCTGACCTTTCAGGGTGATGCATCAAGCTTTATGCTTGGAGCACCACTCTTGTTCAAAATGCATATGTTCATGGGGATGACACTCTTTGTGATTTTTCCCTTTACCCGGCTGGTTCATGTCTGGAGCGGATTTGCTTCAGTGACCTATCTGGTTCGCCCGTGGCAACTGGTTCGCCGCCGTTAGTCAGCATGTCGATCAGGGTGCCTCATGCTTGTTCAGAAAAGGTGCCCTGATATGTATTGGAGAAAATAATGAGTGTACGAGTCAATGATGTTGAAATTACCGACGGTGAAATTGATGCCGAAATCCGTCATCATGAGCGTGCCGAACGCCCAGTTGATGATGCCCTGCGCACGCTGGTCATTCGGCGTGTCCTGATTGATGAGGCCGTGCGGCTGGGTATCGATGTGACGGACCTGGAGGTCGCAACGGCCACGCTGCTTGAGCAGGAGGTGATCTGCCCGGTTGCAAATGGTGAAGATTGCCTGCGACACTACCATAGCCATCCAGAACATTTCAAAGTGGGTGAGCTGGCAAATGTCAGCCATATCCTCTTCCAGGTGACGCCCGATGTTGATCTGGATCTTTTGCGCGACAAGGCCAGTTCAGTGCTGACCGAGCTCCTGGCTGACCCGCAACAGTTTGCTGCGCTTGCTCAGCAGTATTCGAACTGTCCCTCTTCGGGCGTTGGCGGCAGTCTGGGCCAACTATCGCGTGGCGATACGGTGTCCGAGTTTGATCGGGCAATTTTTTCTGTCTCGGTCCCCGGGTTGCTGGATTATCTGGTGCAGACCCGCTTTGGTTTTCATATCATCAGGGTCGATCAGGTCATTGCAGGCAGATTGCTACCGTTTGAGGATGTCAGCAAACAGATTGCCAATGCTTTGCGTGCTGCGAGCGTGGACCGCGCCACACAGCAATATCTCAAAGTGCTGGTGGGGCGTGCAAGCCTCGATGGTGTGCGTCTGGATGACGAGAGTGGTTTGCTGGTTCAATAGACTTTAGGCTGCAGAGAGCGACAGCGTCAACGACCTTGACGTTGCGATCACGAACAAACTTCTCGTCATATGCTGATTTGAAAACATGCACGCCACCATTGCCAATGTCGGTTGCCGGAATAACAAGCCTTGTCTTCGCGTCAGCTAGAGTCGCATCTTCAAAAACAGCAGTCAGCGCTGTACGCAATGGATCGCTTGAATAGCGCGAGGCGATAGCCCCACCTAAAGACCATCGCTTTGGGCTAAAGATACGAGGCCCCTCTTTGCGATAGAGCTCCGTAACCTTTGAAATCGGAATGCCAAATGCAATAGCGGCGGCAATGATCGAGCCGGTGCTCGTCAACACGTTTTAAAGACTGGTGAAACACTTCGTACGGAGTTTTAAAACCTAATCGTTTACGTGGTCGATGATTAATACGATCCTGGATCATTTTAAGTTCATCCGTGGTCACGGTCGATAGGGGTCTTTTTTTAGGAATGTACTGGCGCAGTAAGCCATTAAAGTTTTCATTTGAGCCGCGCTGCCAACTGGCAAACGGATCAGCAAAGTAAGCCGTCGATTTCAACGCCTCATCCACAACCGCATGATCCGCAAACTCTTTTCCATTGTCATAAGTCACTGTTCTGACACGCGCAGCCAGAGGGGCGAGGCTTGTAATAATGGCTTGGCTGACCAGGTCGGAAGTTTTGCGGGTGACGTGCGAGAGGACTGCAAACCCGCTTTTGCGCTCCACGAGCGTGACAATTGCTTGTTTGTGGCCAGTACCGATCACGGTGTCGCCTTCCCAGTGGCCAACTTGACTGCGTGTTTCAACAGAAGCAGGACGTTCGGCAATGGGGCGCCTACCAATGATCTGCCCGCGACGACTCTTTGCGCTGGCGTAGCGCTTACGCCTCTTTTTCTGGCAACGAAGGTGTTTCCAAAGCGACCCGATCAAAATAATTGCGGTTACGTCGTGTATCTTTTTCAGGACCAACAATTTTTAAACTAGCGGGGAAAAGCATATTGAATGCTCGCGCGGGTAAAGCAAGGTCTCTGATTTGTGCTTTGGCATTTGCAAAGGCA
>CAIPID010000460.1 GCA_903865015.1 uncultured beta proteobacterium
ACGAGCCCCGCACAGTGCGGGGCTTTGCGCTTCTGCCTCTTGACTGCGACCTGTGGTCGCGGCCGCTGTACCGCCCTGAACGCTTTCCCAGTCAGCAAAGGTCGTACCGTTTAGCCGATGAAGGTATTACCTGCCTCGTGATTCTTTTTGCAGTGCCAAAGCCTTGTTGCAGACGAACCGACACGGGCCAGAGAATCTAAGCATGTCGCGCACTTGGCCGCCGTTTCACAGAACGTGCGGAGGTGTGATGATTTTGAAACGTCTGGACTCGTCAATTCTTGCTCTCGAGCCTGCCTCGCTGCCGAGTACATCATCTGAGTCGTTCATATCAAACCATCCGCTGCGTGCCCAGTCATGCAGCTTTGTGACATCCTGCACAGCCCGCTTAACCGAATAGGGATTCGGCCCGTTGTCCGAAAAACATCGCATTGCCCGACGTAAATGCTGGATCATCGTGTCATCGACTATCGCATTGATCCGATGGTCAAGTACCCAGTCACGGAAAACCAGCAGACAGCCCTGACGTCTGGGTAGCGCACCAATGGGTTCAAAGCATCCGATAATCTGATAGGGCGTGTTCTGCTCATCTGTCCCGTCAATCCGCAAAATTCTATAACGCGTAGAGGCATCATCTTCTGCAATACGCTGTTCAGGAAAGGCAAATGGTGGGCAAGGGTAACCAATGATCCCGGACATAGATGTGTACAGCTCAACGATGCAGCCATTGGTTGCGATATATTTCATGAACGCACCACCCTGATGCGACAAGCTCATAGTCCTGAGTGCGACGCTGTCGATATCTGTTTCCAGAATCTCTGCGCCGGCATAGGCCTCGCCGAGTTCGCCGACGAGCGCTAACAGATGTGAGCCCTCGTAGCCCAGTGCTCCAAGAGCGTTGTCAATAAACCGTCCTTTCAGGTAGTCCTTACCGCGGTGTTTGGTCATTTCTACGATAACCCGGGTCGGGTTCAACGCGAGTGCCAGGACCTTATCCTTGACTGCCTGAGTGATTGCCGAGGAGCAGTAGTTTTCATTTACAACAATATGCCCTTTGTGGCTGGCAAGCACTGCATCGACCAGGGCAATATCTTCAAAATCGCAGATCGGTTTTTCGATCAGAATATTCGCGTAAGGGTTAAGCGCGCTGATAGCCTGTAGTATTTGTGCATGCACACGCGTTGGCGTGCAAATATCAAAAAAATCAGGATGCAGGGCGATTGCGTCCTCCACCGAGCGTAATGGTTTCAGACCAGCCTGCCTGATCTGCTCAATGCGCAGTGGATCTGACTCAAGGACACCGATGGTTTGAACGTTCAACTGACTGAACGCTTGTTCGTGAATATGGGCGATTGTTCCATAGCCAATGCGGATGCATTTCATATCAATTGTTCAAGCGTGCGCTCAGGCATGGGAATGGAGCCATGCGTGTCTTAAAAAATCAAGACTTTCGCGCATGGCGGTGAGTGGGTCGCCCTTGATATGACCTTCGACGCTCAGTCGACCACAATAGCCACCTTGTTTAATATTTCTAAAAAAAGAGCCATAGTCATACGATCCTGTCCCTGGGTTCTGCCGGCCTGTATCTGCAAGGTGAATGTGAGCCAGCCAGTCTGTATCTCTAGACAACACGTCGAGCGGTTCGGACTCCTGATCCATATGAAAGAAGTCTGCGAGTGCGCGTACCTGGGGGTGATTGAATATTTTTGTGAGCCGTACGCCATCGGCGATGCTGTTGATGAGACTGGATTCCTTGCGGTTCAGGGGTTCGATGACGAGAGTAGTCTCAAGACCTTGCAGACCTTCTGTGCACCATGTGAGCGTGGCGAGGAAGTCTGCTTCTGCTTGTTCGACGGTCCAACCCGCTGGAATGTTTCTGCTCGCACCGCTTCCGAGAACCAGAATGTCAGTCTTGGCGATTGCCAGAAGTACGGCGACCCGATCAAAATAATTGCGGTTACGTCGTGTATCTTTTTCAGGACCAACAATTTTTAAACTAGCGGGGAAAAGCATATTGAATGCTCGCGCGGGTAAAGCAAGGTCTCTGATTTGTGCTTTGGCATTTGCAAAGGCA
>CAIPID010000461.1 GCA_903865015.1 uncultured beta proteobacterium
GAAATTTTAGGTATTGACTTGTCCAAAGACTTATCAAACGACGTTATCGCATCTATTAGACAGGCATTACTAGATCACCTTGTCGTTTTTTTCAGGGAACAAAAGCTCACACCTGAACAGCAGATTGAATTTGCTGAGCGCTTCGGTCCGATCAGCAAATCACCAGTTTATAAGACTCTCGAGTCTCATCCTCAAATCATGCCCGTCGTGAAAGAAATAACTGATAAAGACGTTATTGGCGACACATGGCATACAGATGAAACTTTTCAAGCAACGCCTCCACTTGGGTCGATACTTTACGCTCGGGAAATTCCTCCAGTAGGAGGAGATACTTTATTTGCGAATTTATATTTAGCTTACGAGCGTCTTTCTCCAGAACTAAAAAAACAACTGGAAAATCTAAGAGCTATTCACACGAGTGATTTTTTAAATGCGAATGCTCAGATGCGTAACAGCACGCGCTCGACAAAATTGCGTGACGATGTAGGCAAGATCAATACCTCGCATCCTGTCATTCGAACACACGAGGAAACCGGTCGAAAACTCCTCTTCGTCAACCAGCCATTCACTTTCTGTTTTGACGGGATGACGCGAGACGAAAGTCTGCCATTGCTCCAGTACTTATTTCAGCAAAGTTCAAAGCCAGAACTCACTTGTAGATTTCGCTGGCAGCCTGACTCAATGGCGTTTTGGGATAACCGTTGCACCATGCATTATGCGATCAATGATTATCCAGGGCATCGTCGCGAGATGCATCGCATCACCATCCAGGGATCGGTACCGGTATGAATAAAATTATTTTTATATCCAGTCGAAATCAACATGCCGCATTGTTAATGCTACTCATGATTTTATTTTCACTGAGTTTATTTAAGCAACAAGCCCAGGCACAACAGGTTTGGCCACAACAACCAGTCACTTTTGTTGTGGGCTACGCACCTGGCGGGACCACGGACATCATCGCAAGAATTGTTGCCAGCACACTTAATGTGCAGACAGGGCAAACGTTTATCGTCGAAAATAAAGCAGGAGCAAGCAGCAATATCGGTGCCGAAAATGTTGCGAGTGCCGCAACAAACGGGACAAGATTTTATGTAGGCTCAACGGCTAATGCGATTAACAAAAGTTTATATAAAAATTTAAATTACGATATAGAAAAAGATTTGATGGCAGTAGCCATGCTCGGCACTGTACCCAACATGCTGGTCGTCAATCCTGGCTTACCGATCAAGACTGTTGCTGACTATATCGATTACGCAAAAAAACACCCGGGCAAACTGACCTGTGCATCCTCAGGCGCAGGCTCTGCTATCCATATGTCGTGCGAGCTCTTTAAGATTCAAACACACACAGACATTCTGCACGTCCCATACAAGGGAAGCAATCCCGCGTTGACTGACTTGTTAGGAGGTCAGGTCAATTCAATATTTGACAATATGCCTTCAGTGCTTCAACAAGTGCGCGCGGGCAAACTTCGAGCTCTTGGCGTGACAACAGCAACTCGTTCGGACTTCGCGCCTGACATCCCTACTCTTGCTGAGTCAGGTCTGCCTGAATTCTCTGTACAAGCCTGGTTTGGCTTGTTCGCACCTGCGGGAACCTCGCAGCAATTAATACAACAGGTAAACGCAGCTATTCAGAAGGCATTGTCCTCTGAAGAGCTCAAAAAGAATTTTAATCAAGCTGGTGTTGCGACCCCAGAGCTTCCTAACAGCGTTGCGACATTTAATAAGTTTGTCGGTCAAGAAGTTAGTAAATGGGCAGACGTTGTTAAACAATCAGGCGCACAGGCACAATAATGTCAGAAAATGAATTTAAAAATACAGTCACACTAATCACCGGTGCCAGTAAAGGCATTGGTTTAGCCACGGCACAGCTGATTCATAAACATGGCGGCCACGTGATCGGTCTTGCAAGACATAAACCAGACGCATTTCCAGGTGAGTTTATCAGTGTGGATTTGATAGACGAATCCGACACAGCGGATGCGCTTGAACGCATTATGCGAAACAGCGAGATTGATCACCTGGTTAACAACGCGGGAAAAACGACTTCGAGTCTTTTGGAGCAGACATCATCTAAGGAATTTAACGACATTATCCAGATTAATATGCGAGCTCCCATGCAAATATTGCAAGCTTGCCTTCCTGCAATGACCCGCAAAGGCTATGGTCGAGTCGTCAATATCAGTAGCCGCGCAGCATTAGGTATGCTCAAACGGACGGCTTACGCAGGTGCGAAAAGTGGCATCGTAGGCATGACAAAAACCTGGGCTCTAGAGCTAGGTCCACGCGGGATCACCGTGAATGCAATTGCACCAGGCCCCATTGCCACCGAACTCTACAAAAAGAATAATCCCATGACCCCCGAACAAGCCGCAGAGGTAATAGCCAGAATACCTGTGCGTCGTCTCGGGACGCCTGAGGATGTGGCGCGATCAATCGCCTTTTTTTTATCACCAGATGCTGGCTTTGTAACAGGACAGATACTGTACACCTGTGGTGGGCTCTCTGTTGGTGCCGCCTCAAGCTAACAACCTGAGCATTTCGACGGATTGGCCTGTTATCGCACAGATGCAGGCAATCCAGTAAAATAGTCACTCTCATCGAATACACAAGAGTGTTTTATTACTTCTGCAACTGAAAATACCGCCAAAACCACCCAGTCGGACAATGCCCCTGCGCTGACGCTATTCTCTGCGGATTTGTCACCAGAGCAAGAGCATTTCACTGAACTCGTCAAGCAAGCTGAAGCTTTGGCTGAGCGGATCAAGTCTCTGCGTTCACTGGTCGATAGTCACCGAACCCAGCATTTTGGCACGCTGCATCCATTGCAAACCCGTTTATCTGGCTACCAGAGAGACATGGTGCTTTGGCTCGACCTGCGCGTCAAATCCAAATCGCTGACGACCAAGCAACAACGTCTGTTGCGCCGGATGATTTGCAATATGGCGCTTGAATTCGCCATGGATGGCGATGTGGAGATGCGCGTCTTGCATGATGCGTATAGCGACGAAACCCTGGCTGAAATCCAGCAGGCTCAGGCCGCTGAAGCACAAGCGTATTTCGAAGAAATGATGGGCCAGTCTCTAGGTGAAGACAAACCCTTTGAGACGGTAGATGATGTGCTGCACGCCAGATTTGAAAAAATCCGCAAACAAGCCGAAGCACGCGAAAAAGCGAAAGAGTCCAAAAAAAACAAGCGCGGTAAAACTGCGAATCAGCAGCACTCAGAGCAATTACTTGACGACGCGGACAGCGCCTTACGCACGATATATCGTCAGTTAGCCAGTGCCTTGCATCCCGACCGCGAAGCCGATCCCGACACACGAGCCTTTAAAACACAATTGATGAGTACTGCGAATACTGCTTATAAACGCCGTGATTTACTCGCGCTATTACAGTTACAGTACCAAGCGAATCTGACGGATGCAAAAATCGCATCAAGTCTCGCGCACGAAAAAATCGCCTCACTCACTGCCTTGCTGACAGAACGCATGCGCATCATGCACAGGGAGCTGAGGGATATCGAGCTACAGGCATCGTCTGAGTTCGTACTGGCACCCTCGACAATTATTCACGAGGCCTCCCTTAAGCATCACCTGAAAACACTTGAGCGCAAGTTGCAGGACGAGATCACTGCAATCAAGCAGAACATGACATCAATCCAGACTGATGCGGGTCTGAAACGCTGGCTCAAAGAACAAGACGAACCGCTCTAAAAAGACACGCGTCACTCGTTCAGAGCGCGCTCAATACGATTGCGCGAAACGGTTGTTTTCGGTACTTTAAAATCAAACCAGTTGCGCACATCGTCTTCGAGTCCGATGCCATGCATGTAGTTATAAATAGCTTTTTTTAAGCCAACACCTAGCGCTGCATGATCTACACCCGTTGGATCAATAAACCCAACGTCATTTTTTGCGAATGTAATGGGGGGTAAGGGTTTGAGCGTGACGCCATATTCTTCTGGATTTAAGCCGACCGGTGAATGTACCGTACAGGTAAACCGGTGAAAAAAACCACTCTGGATACAACCATTGAGAAAGAGTTGGCGGACATATTCCAGCGCATCGACAGTATCCTGAACAGTCTGAGTAGGAAAGCCATACATGAGATAGGCATGTACCAGGATCCCAGCATCGGTAAAGGCACGCGTCACGCGCGCGACCTGATCGATGGAAACACCTTTTTTCATCAGATTTAGCAATCGATCAGAGGCGACCTCCAGTCCACCAGAGACTGCGATACAGCCGCTGTCTGCGAGCAATTCACATAGTTCAGGAGTAAATGTTTTCTCAAAGCGGATATTGCCCCACCAGGAAATACCTGCATTGCGTTCGATTAATTCATTAGCAAGCGCTTTGAGAGATTTAGGTGGTGCCGCCTCGTCAACAAAGTGAAATCCCGTCTGGCCTGTTTCACGCACGATCTGATCAATCCGGTCTGCCAGAACTTTGGCCTCAGCTGCCTCATAGCGTCCAATGTAATCGAGACTGACATCACAGAAACTACACTTTTTCCAATAGCATCCATGCGCAATCGTGAGTTTATTCCAGCGACCATCGCTCCAGAGGCGATGCATGGGATTAAGCATATCCAGCAGGGAAAGATAGCGATCAAGTGGCAAACCATCCCATGTCGGCGTACCAACCTCGTTAAATGGTACGTCGGGTTCAACCAGATTGATGTAACGAACCGCTAATGACTTCTGATCGCGGATATAAGTTCTGACCAGACGCGAGGCACTGCGCTTGCCCTCGAGATGTTCGATTAAAGAAAGCAGTGGACGCTCTCCCGCATCAAGCGTGACAAAATCGAAGTAATCAAACACTCGCGGATCTTTGAGCTCACGTAGCTCGGTATTGACGAACCCGCCACCGAGAACGATTTTGATCTGCGCATCATAATTTTTGATGCTCTGTGCGATACGAAACGCCGCATATACAGAACCAGGAAATGGTACAGAGATCAAGACCAGAGTTGGTGCATGCTGTTTGATCGCAGCTACAGTCAGATCATGCAAGGTC
>CAIPID010000462.1 GCA_903865015.1 uncultured beta proteobacterium
GGGCGCGTGGTCGCGGATGGTGCTTATGATGAACTGATGCAATCCTCTTCTGCATTTAAGCAACTAGCCGGTCAGGTAGCCGGGCAACCCATTGCGACTCCGTCGTATCAAGAGTGAGCCCTATGCTGAACGCACCGATTGCTTTCATCATATTTAATCGTCCTCGTCATACCTCTGAGAGTTTTGCTGCTATTCGTGCGCAAAAACCTTCCAAGCTGTTGATCATTGCGGATGGCCCGCGACCAGGGCATCCGACAGATTTTGAGCGCTGTCGCGAGACGAGAGAAATTGTTGCAAATATTGATTGGCCCTGTGAAGTCTTACGCAATTATTCCGATATAAATCTCGGGTGTAAGTTGCGTGTGAGTTCAGGTCTGGATTGGGTATTTGATCAAGTCGAGCGTGCCATTGTCCTGGAGGACGATTGCATTCCACACGAGGATTTCTTCCCGTACTGCGATACCCTTTTAGATCGCTATGAAACAGATCCACGCGTTTGGGTCATCACAGGAAATAATTTTCAGCACGGTAAAAAACGCGGTGATGCGTCCTATTATTTTTCAAAATTCAATCACTGCTGGGGCTGGGCGACATGGAGACGCGCATGGAAACATTATCGCGTAGACATTCCGTTTTGGCCGGAGTGGAGAGCAACAGCCGATTGGCGTAAAAAACTCCCAGATCCAGTTGAGCGAACAGTTTGGTCTGGTTTGCTTGATCGCGTCCAACGTGGAGAGATTGATACCTGGGATTATCAGTGGACGGCGTGTGTCTGGTATCACGGTGGCTTGACGGCGACACCAAACGTTAATCTCGTCACAAACATTGGCTTTGGACCAGACGCGACGCATACCGTTTCATCAGGTGATCAAGATGGTTTGCCTATTTTTCCTTTAGGCCCACTGACGCATCCAAAACAAGTCAAACAGGATTTGGCTGCTGATCGTCATGTGTTTAATCATAATTTTGGTGGTTTAGACCATCCCGATCGATTGATAAATCGCCTGCGCAAGAGGCGCGATCAATTTATGCGCTCGCCGCAGTGGTTAGTCAAAAAAATCCGTATAGCTTTTAATCGGCGGGCATAGCATGTGCGGGATTATTGGGCTCATCCATCAGCAATCATTCGGCAAAATTGCCAGTGATAGTCAAGGATTGCAAACCGATCATTGGCCTGAGTTATCAGAACAAGATATTCTCAGACTTGCCCACCGAGGCCCTGATGGCACAGGTAAGTATTCTGACGAGCATATTCAGTTTGGCCATGCCAGACTGTCGATCATTGATCTGACAGACGCCGGGCATCAACCCATGATCAGCCATAACGGCAGATACGTGGTGACCTATAACGGTGAAATTTATAACCATCTTGAGTTACGCACTGAGCTTGAGTCTTTGGGTGAGACATTTAATAGTCACTCGGATACAGAGGTTTTGTTAGCTGCTTATAAAGTCTGGGGTAAAAACTGCGTCAATCGTTTTCGCGGGATGTTTGCCTTTGTCATTTGGGACAAGCAAGAAAAACTCGCTTTTCTTGCCAGAGATCGTTGTGGTGAAAAGCCGCTGTTTTATCAATTCAATCACGAATGTCTGACATTTGCTTCAGAGTTGAAAGCGCTTATTCCACTCTTGAATGAGAGGCCTGAGCTCGATCCAGTAGTGATTGATATGTATCTGCATTATCAGTATGTACCTGAGCCATCCACGTTACTAAAGGGTGTACACAAGCTTGCTGCAGGTCATTCGGTGACCATCCGTATGTCAGAGTGGGAATTCAATCCCAAACCATACTGGTGTGTGGAGGACGTCAATGAGCCGATACCTCTTGCAACAGATAGCAAACTGATTCTTTCGCGCATACGAGATGCCCTCGAGGATGCTGTCAAAATGACTTTGCGCTCCGATGTCCCGGTAGGCGTTGCGCTATCTGGTGGCATTGATTCAGGGATGATTGCTGCGCTGGCACAAAAAAACTACCCAGAGCCCATGCACGCATTTTGCGTAGGCTATCCAGGTCGACCTGCCTATGATGAGCGTGCACAGGCTCGTAAGTTGGCAGAGTCATTGGGCATGATTGTTCATGAGGTAGAGTTGCCGGTTGATAGCTTTGTGGATTTCTTTCCTGAATTAGTCACTGTGATGGATGAGCCGGTTGCTGATCCCGCTGCTTTTGGTCATTACTCTGTCCCGCGCGCTGCTGCGGATCAGGGTGTAAAAGTTTTGTTGTCAGGGATTGGCGGTGATGAGATTTTCTGGGGCTATCCGTATGTCACACAGTCTGTTGAATTAAATCAGCAGCTGCTTGATCACCCATCAATTAAGTTTGCTGCACAGTGGCTTGGTTCGAGTAGCGCACAGATATTTTTAAATAAAGTCGCGCATTATCCGCACGCACATCCGTCTATAAAGAAATGGGCAGGAATTTTGCAAAAAGTGGGTGATACACATAACCCCACTGAGCAACTGATGTATTACATGCTCCACCCGGATTTCGATGGTCCTTTTGCACTCAAAGCTGAGGTGTATGGGGCTGCCATGCATTCAGTTGGCTCTGATACGTTATTCAAACCTACAGCCATTGGTTTGCGCTCAAGAGAAAAAATCCCAGCCGCAGTCATCCGGATGTTGTTCGATACTTGGTTAACTTCAAACTGTTTATCTCTGGGCGACCGCGTTGGAATGGCTGTTGGTGTTGAAACCCGGATGCCATTTTTAGATGTGAAGTTAATTGAGCTCGTGATGCAACTCAGGGCAAATAATCCTGATCACGCTCTCGGTCAAAAAGCCTGGTTACGTGCAGCACTAAAGGGCGTATTACCTGATGAGGTGCTGAGTCGACCCAAAGCAGGTTTTCAACCTCCCTTGCACGAGTGGCTTTCTGGAGTCGTTAGCCGATATGGAGATATGCTGAGTAATGGGCAACTAGTTAAAACAGGTGTGCTTGCTACAGATAAAGTTGAGCATTTACTTGAGAATATTGCTAAACGCAATTGGACTGGGCTCTTCTTTACCTACAAGCTGTTGCTGCTGGAGATGTGGTACCAACGCGTGGTGGCCGCATGAATAATCCTGCCATTTCACACGCAACGTCAAAGTTGCCAAGCATCCTCCTGTACAACCCCATCTCAGGTCATGGTCATCTGGATTCGTGGAATGCGATGTTTGTTTCTATTTTGCTAGATGCTGGTTGGCGGGTGAATGCACTCACACCAGATGCTCAGGATTTAATCAGGCGGCTCAAGTCTAAAAATCAAGCATCCCTAGAGCGACTGCATATATTGGACTGGAATGTACTGCGTCCAAGTTTTGCGACACGTGTATTTGGTCGTTTAAAAAGATTAATCGGTATCCAAACTAATCATCAAAACGATACAAAAGATTTAGATCCTAGATTTCTGGATCCATTGGAGTTCGCGCGAAGGATCAACGCTTCGATCAAGAAATGTAAATGGCAACCTTCTCTTGTATTCAACATGTATATGGATATGTATCCAAGTGAGGGTTCAAGATGGTTGCAGTGTGAAGGTTTAAATAAATTGCCCTGGGCAGGCATTCGCTTTGTGCCGACGCCCGAGAACGTCGAAATTTATTACAAACAATCTGCTCTCAAGGGCATGTGTTTCCTGGATGAGCGTGTTTGTGATCAGGCGCTGCGCGCAATGCCCCAAAAAAAATTTGGTTATCTACCTGATATTACTGAAAATGCTTTGCCCTTAACTGAAAGTGCTCTTGTCCAAGAGGTTAAAGCTAAAGCAAAAGGCCGTAAGATAGTCTTTATGGGCGGCACGATTGGTGGCAATAAAAATCTTGCGTGCTGGTACCAGCTGATTAACAAGGCAGATCCACGCGAGTTTTATTTTGTGCAGATAGGTGAAATGTTTGAGGACACGCTGACGACTACTGATGTGGCCGAGCTGGCAAAGATCAAAAAAGCGTGTCCAGAAAAC
>CAIPID010000463.1 GCA_903865015.1 uncultured beta proteobacterium
ATAGAACAAGACCCGACACAGGCTATCTGCTCGGATGAAAAATTTAAAGTATCTCCAGACGGACAGAAAAAATTAATTGAACTGCAAGCTAAAAGTCTTGCGGAAATTAAACCTCCATCGGATGGAAAATATTTAGGTGACTGGAAAGAAGGTGAAAAGATTGCGCAAAGCGGTCGTGGTGCAACATGGACCGACAACCTGAAATCACCAAATGGAGGTAGTTGCTATAACTGCCACCAGATCGACAAAAAGGAAATTTCTTATGGCAATATTGGACCGTCACTGACTGCTTATGGCAAGGTGCGTGGTACAAGCCAAGGTATTTTGGAATACACCTGGAACAGGATTAATAATTCAAAAGCCTACAACGCTTGTAGCAATATGCCGAGATTCGCGCATTTTGAATTACTGACAGAGCAGCAAATTAAGGATGTCATGGCATTGTTGCTAGACCCTCAATCTCCCGTAAATCAATAATTGATTTATTTTTATACAAATCAATAGGTAACGTTACATGGCGATGAACCGAAGAGAGTTTTTACAGGTCCTTGCAGTTGCATCTGCTGGTGGCATGGTTTTAAAACCTGGGATATCAGATGCGCAGGCATCAGCGGATAAATTTTATGATATGCCGAACTTCGGGAATGTCCATCTTTTACATTTTACGGACTGCCATGCACAACTTAAGCCCATCTATTTCCGTGAGCCAAGTGTAAATCTTGGTTTTGGTTCACAATTCGGTCAAGCACCGCATTTAGTAGGTGAACAATTTTTAAAACATTTTGGTATCGCTCCAGGCTCTAGGGATGCGCATGCTTTTACCTATCTTGATTTTGATCATGCCGCCAGAACCTACGGAAAGGTAGGTGGTTTTGCACATCTTTCAACACTCGTAAAGAAAATGAAAGCTAGCCGTCCTGGTGCTTTACTCCTGGATGGCGGTGATACCTGGCAGGGTTCTGGCACGTCACTATGGAGTAATGGTCAAGACATGGTTGATGCCTGCCTAGCTTTAGGTGTGGACATCATGACTGCGCACTGGGAAATGACGCTTGGACAGGACCGCGTTAAAGAAATTGTAGAAAAGGATTTCAATAACAAAATTTCATTTCTCGCTCAGAATATTAAAACCACCGATTTCGGTGACCAAGTATTTGAACCCTATGTCATTCGTCAGATGAATGGTGTGCCAGTGGCCATTATTGGCCAAGCATTTCCTTATACGCCTATTGCGAATCCTCGCTACATGATCCCCGACTGGACCTTTGGCATCGAAGAGGAGAATATGCAGAAAGTTGTCGACGAAGCCCGTGCGAAAGGTGCCCACGTCGTTGTCGTACTCTCTCATAATGGCATGGATGTAGATCTTAAAATGGCTAGTCGTGTCCGCGGGATCGATGCGATTCTGGGCGGTCATACACACGATGGTATGCCGACCCCGACAAAAGTTAAAAATCCTGGTGGCATCACACTCGTGACTAATGCGGGTTCCAATAGTAAATATCTGGGCGTTCTTGATTTCGATGTTAAGGGTGGAAAGGTCGCAGACTTTAGATACAAGCTTTTGCCTGTATTTTCCGATTTGCTACCTGCGGATTCGGAAATGAATCAACTTATCGATAAAATTCGCGCCCCTTACGAAACCAAGTTGTCTGAAAAATTGGCAATGACAGAAGGTCTCCTTTATCGAAGAGGCAATTTCAACGGAAGTTTTGACCAGTTAATTCTCGATGGATTGTTGCAGGTGAAAGAGGCCCAGATTGCTTTCTCACCCGGTTTCCGTTGGGGGACTTCGTTGTTACCTGGACAACATATTACGATGGAGCATTTGCTCGATCAAACTGCGATTACATATCCATATACAACAGTCACAATGATGACAGGAGAAACCATCAAGACTATTCTGGAAGACGTTGCGGACAATCTTTTTAATCCTGATCCTTACTATCAACAAGGTGGTGATATGGTCAGGGTAGGGGGCCTGCAGTATGCGATTGACCCTGCCGCTGCCGCAGGTAAGCGTATTTCTGATATGCGTCTTGAGGGAAAGCTAATCGATGCGAATGCGACGTATAAAGTAGCTGGTTGGGCACCCGTTTCAGAAGAAGCTAAGAACGCTGGTGGTATGCCAATATGGGATTTGATGGGGCAGTATTTAAAAGATATCAAAACGGTTAAAGCAAAGCCTCTTAATATGCCTGCTATTAAAGGCGCGCAAGGTAATCCGGGTTTTGTCGGTTAATTTTCGTTGTACTTATTCGAATATTCAGGATTGACCATGAACATAATCAAACGTTTTTTTACTGTGCTCAGTTTTGTAATGATTCTGGGGATTGGCTGCACTGCTCAGGCACAAGATAAGGTTATCTACCATATTGATAATGCCGAAATGCAAGGTATCAAGGCATTGCGAAATATGCGTAATCATCTGGATGTCTCGCCTGAGACGAAGATTATTGCTGTGATGCATGCTGAAGGTATTGATATGATGCTTGAGGGCGCAAAAAATCAAA
>CAIPID010000464.1 GCA_903865015.1 uncultured beta proteobacterium
CCTCTGCTTGTGCTTGTGCTCGCAGGGGTCTGCGGCATGATTAAACCGTCTGACATCATGATGCGTTTCGCTTTGATCGCACAGACCTTGCCTGCGAATCAAGTCATTGGTGCGCTGGGACTTTCACGCGTCACGACAGATTCCGCAAGAATTGCGGGTGCGTTGGCTGGGGTTGGGGTGTTCGCACTGTTTGGTTTGGTGCCGGCCTATATCTTGGTCAGCAGTTTGTATTTGATGAGCTGTTTTCTTGCCTCGGGGGTTGCGGCTGATCCGCATCACAGCCCAAACACAGTTTTGAGCCAGCCTGCTGGTGCCATGACGCCTAAACGTCCGTCGCCCTATCAGGACTTGCTTGAGGCGTTTGGCTATGTCTGGCGCAAACCTGAATTGCTGGGTGCGTTCTGTTTGGCTTTTCTTGTCAATATTCTCGCGTACCCTTTGTTTTTGGGATTGTTGCCTTATGTCGCGAATAATATTTACGACATTGGCCAAGCGGGGTTGGGTATTCTGGTCGCAAGCTATGCCTCCGGATCATTGCTTGGATCGCTCGTTGTCAGCTCGAATCGTTTTTCAGTTGGTCCGGCGCGACTGATGCTGCTCTCGGCCATGCTTTGGTTTGCTGTTGATCTTACTTTTGCCTGGGCGGCCTATCTGCCACTCGGGATGGTCTTGCTGGCTAGTGCTGGATTCGCACAAAATATTTGTCTGGTTCCGTTGGCTGGTGTGATGTTGAAATCTTCTGATCCCGCCTATCGAGGACGTGTGATGGGCATGCGCATGCTGGCGATCTGGGGGCTGCCAACCGGTTTAATGCTTTCGGGGCCTTTGATTAATCAAATTGGTTTTCCTGCTACGGCATCTATTTATTCGATTGTCGGTTTGTTGTTTACGTGTGTGATTGCCGTTCACTGGCGTCGCCAGCTTTGGAGTAGGCAAGCTGCGATCAATACCAATCAGGAGCTTGGCCGCTGATTATGCAGTTTTCAGTAGCTGCGTGATTGTTTGGATATTGTCGATTTTTTCAAGTGATGAGAGGCTTTCAAAAACCTCGGCGACTGTGTGTTTTGGTAAGACGCGCCCGCTGCAGTCTGAGAATTTTTCCCATAGCTCTTCGAGCGATAACGGATCCTCACCACCACGTCCCACCAAACTATTGACGCGTCTTGAAACAATCCGCCCATCGGTGAGCGTGACAATGATTTCAGCACCGAACTGTTCTGCAGAGTCATCAGGCATATCAGGGTGAGGGTGCGCGTGCATCCTGGTCATGAGGTTGCGTACTTCCTCATCAAAATGCGCCTCGCCCTCGAAGTCATCCAGACGTAGCGCACCGCTTTGTAATGCACGTCCGACAATGTATTGAACAGAAAATTTGGCGGCGAGTGGGGTTTGCGGATCAGGATTGTTGGTGTGTTTGAGGCGCCGGCTGTGCGGCATGATGTCTACTGATGTAATTTCAGCGGGTCGAATTTTTTCCTCGTGATAAAGCTTGATCGCCATCGCTGCGGCCGGTATTGAACTGCCGCAACAGGGGAATTGCTTGAGCCCCATGCTCGGACTCAGGATTTCCAGGGGAGCGGCCCAGTTTTCAAATATTTTTTCGATATCAAAATGACCGACCCCGTTAAAGCATTGGAGAAAGCCTTGTTTGTGCTCGAATGCCTCTGCGCAGGCGTCATAACCGGATTCGGCTAATAACACGGCTAATAAGCCATTTCGGGCCGCTTGACCGACATGCAGGGGTTTGACCATGGTGCCGAAGTTTGCCTTGAGTCCTGAGGCAAAAGATGCTGCGATGGCCAATGCCGTGGTGAGCTGCTGCGCATCGAGTCCAATCATGTGACCTGCTGCCGCTGTCGCGCCAAAAATACCGATGGTCGCGGTGGGATGCCAGCCCAGATCGTAGTGATAAAAATTAACTGCGCGTGCGATCCGGATTTCGGTCTCGATCCCCACCACATAAGACTGTATGAGTCGCAGACCTGAGAGCCCGCGCTCTTCTGCCAGCGCCATGAGCGGTGCAACGAGCGGTGCGGACTGATGGCCACCCATCGGTTGACTGAAGTCGTCATAATCAAGCGCGTGTGATGCTGTGCCATTAATGAAGCTCGCATCTAGTGCGCTGGTGGTCAAGGGCGTCCCGAAAATCGTACAGGTGCCAGGGGCGGTCGCAATCCCCGCAGTACGTAATAAATTTGTTGTGCAAGGTTCCCGTGCACCCGCCAGTGTGACGCCGACCGTATCGATGATGGCGGTGCGCGCCAGATTAATTGCGGCGGGTGTAATGAGGCGCGTGTCAAAATTGCAAACCCTGGTAGCGATACGTTCCAAGACGTATTGCTCAGTATCGGTGTTGCGCATCGCACGATCCTTTGTTTATTTATGGTGAATTCCGTATCGTACAACGTTGATGTTGCGCTGCATTCAAGGGTTTACCTTGCTTGAAAATTTTGTCATTCCGGCAATACTGATGCATCTTAATTTTTTACATCGGTCAATCAATGAAATTATTAAAACAAATGGCTTGTGCGGTAGTACTGGCCTGTACTGCGCTGAGTGCGCAGGCGGTCTATCCTGAGCAAACCATTACCCTGATTGCGCCTTTCCCCGCTGGCGGGGCAGCCGACGTGATCGCGCGGCTGCTAGCTAAGGAGCTCGGTGACAAGCTTGGTAAAAGTGTTGTGGTTGAAAACAAGTCAGGCGCAGGCTCGACGATTGGTGCAACCTATGTTGCGAACGCCAAGCCTGACGGCTACACCATTTTGCTAGGATCGAATTCGACCTTTGTGTTGAATCCCGCCTTGATGGAAAAAATGCCTTACGACGCCTCGTATGCGTTTGATCCGATCGGCAAGATTGGTACGTTAGGATTGGCGTTGATTGTCAATCCGAGCGTACCCGCAAAATCCGTCGCTGAGCTGGTCGCGCTGATTAAAGCGAATCCCGACAAATACTCCTACGGTAGTTATGGCAACGGCACGACATCCAATTTCGCCGGCGCACTGTTTAATCATTTCACTGGATTGAATGTGACGCATGTGCCTTACAAGGGCAGTGCGCCTGAGATGAATGATTTAATCGGCGGCCAAATTCCTATCGCCTACGACACGATCCTGGCGACAACACCTCAGGCACGTAATGGTCGTGTGCGCCCCCTGGCTGTGACCGGGTTGAGCCGCTCCGAGCTATTGCCCGGTGTGCCTACGATGGACGAATCTGGTTACAAAGGCTATGAGGCGGTCGCATGGCAGGCGATTGTGGGACCTAAAGGATTGCCTAAAGATGTGAAGGATCGCCTCCAAAAGGCGCTTGCAGACGTGATTGCAGACCCTGCTGTGAAGTTAAAAATGCAGCAGACGGGTTTTGATCTTGTCTGGGATACGATGCCGAATTGGCCAGAATCGATTCGTGCAGAGATTGCAGAGGCGAAAAAGATTGCAGCACAAGCGAACATCAAGGCCGATTAAGTGCGTGCGATAGGGATATCCTGCCAGCGTGTCGTGTACTGTGGGGTGCGTCTTTCTTGTTTCATGCTCCAGACGCGATGCGCGCCGCCTAATCCCGCGCTGGCGAGTAACAAAGCGCCTCTGCCATAGCGCTGATTGACAGCATCCATCGCTTGCATGAGCCGGACTTGATCGATGGGGTTATTTGGTGCGAACGCCGGAGTTGCCGAACGATCAGTCAAGTCAATATCAAGCTTGAGCTGGTTGCGATCCGCGGGTTGTAAGTCAAGTAGCATGACACCGGCTTTTGCGTAGTTATATCC
Organism: uncultured beta proteobacterium; assembly: GCA_903865015.1. Lineage (GTDB taxonomy): Bacteria > Pseudomonadota > Gammaproteobacteria > Burkholderiales > Burkholderiaceae_B > Zwartia. Next base: position 3,770 of record CAIPID010000464.1, read on the forward strand.
GGATTTGTAAATTGATTTCAAGCCTTGCGTAGCCGCCTGTGCGATCGTGTGAGTATCTGAGCAAGGCTCGGGTAGTTGGATACACACAGAGCGGCTGTACTGCTTTTCTTTCCTGAAAGGACTGGTACGTATAAAGCACAGCACCTTGTTGGCGTGGCTGCGTTGGCGACGGAGTTTTTCCGAGGCCCGACTGGCGAATTCACTCACGGCTTCGCGCAGATCGGTTAATTCTGTCACGGGACGTCCAAAAGACCGCGTGCAGGCGATTTCTTTTTTATCCGGTGCGATATCCTCGATCTGGACGCATGGCGTGCCCTGCAATTCGCGTACAGTGCGCTCGAGCACAACGGACCAGCGACTACGTACGACGCTTGGCTCCATGCGTGACAGATCAAGTGCCGTATGCACGCCATGTTCTTTGAGTTGTGCGGCATAACGGCGACCTACGCCCCACACCTCACCGACTTCGGTCAGACCGAGCAAGTAGTCGCGTTCCTCGGTGCTGATGCTCGACAGGTCGCAGACTTGTGCATATTCCTTTGGGTAGCTGTCTGGTTTGCGTTCGGCTGTTTTGGCGATGTGGTTGGCGAGTTTGGCCAGTGTTTTAGTCGGGGCGATCCCAATTCCGCAAGGCAAACCTGTCCACTGCAGAATTCTGCTGCGGATGATACGTGCACGTCTGACCAGGCTGCCGCGTACCCCGTCCAGGCCGATAAACGACTCGTCAATGCTGTAGATCTCCTGCGTCGGGCCCAGACCTGCTGCGATCGCCATCATCCGGTCGCTCATGTCGCCGTAGAGTGCGAAATTCGCCGAGAGTGCGACCAATCCGTGGGATTCGGCCAGATGCTGGATTTTGAACCAGGGCGCCCCCATTTTGATATCGAGTGCTTTGGCTTCGTTGCTGCGCGCAATCGCACACCCGTCATTGTTGGACAGCACCACGACAGGGGCGTGATTCAGGCTGGGGCGAAATACGCGCTCGCAGCTGACAAAAAAGTTGTTTCCATCGACTAGGGCAAACACAGTGAGTTTCTCTTTTTGTTGTGTTCAAGTGCGAAAATTTAAGTACGGAACTGCTTGATCGCAGCGATCACCACACCCCAGATTTCGAGTGTCTGACCTTCTTTGGGAACGATATCGGCAAACGTGACATTGGCGGCCTTGAGCTTGATGCGGCCAGCACGCTGGTGGAGCGTTTTGCAGACAAATTCACCATCAATCACGGCCACCACAACCTGGCCGTGGCCGGGCGTAATCGCACGGTCGACCAGCACCACGTCGCCATCAAAAATACCCGCATCACGCATGGATTCACCGCGAATACGCAGCAAGAATGTGGCCTGTGGGTGTTGAATGAGCTGCTCCATCAGGTCGATACGTTTGACCATATGGTCTTCGGCGGGCGAAGGAAATCCCGCTCTGACGCTCGCATCGATGACGCCAACTGGCCAGGTCAGGATGGGCAGGGGGGTGGGGTGAGAGTAGGGGGAGGGCATAGGGATCTTTTTGTCATCTTGATTTACTGTACAAATATACAGTATTGTTTGCTGCTAACCCTATCGTTTCTCTATTAGTTTTGTGAGTTTTTGATGTCTATTCAAGATAGCTTAATAAATATGCACTATGCGCTATGCACGTATAATTCTTGCGACGCATCCGCTCAGGGAGCTATAACCATGCATAAGAGAATAACAATCACGTTGGACGAGGACGTCTACGACGGGCTGTACAAAATAATAGGCAAAAGACGCATCAGTCAGTTCATTGAAGACCTCGTGCGCCCTCATGTATTGGATACGGCACTTGATGCCGGTTATCGCTCAATGGCCGCCGATACGCAAAGAGAGGTCGAGGCGCAAGAATGGGTCAATGCAGTTTCGCAGGATATGAGCCGTGAAACGCGGTGAGGTGTGGTGGGTAGAGTTTGATCCGTCCGTGGGCAGCGCGGTACGCAAGACACGCCCGGCGGTGATCATGAGTAACGATGCCGCCAATCGTAATCTTTCACGTGTGGTGGTGGTGCCGATCACTAGCAACACGGATAGGCTCTATCCAGGTGAGGCACGCATTACCGTAG
>CAIPID010000465.1 GCA_903865015.1 uncultured beta proteobacterium
AGAAAGCCTCATGGCCTGCCCAAAATACCTAGCAATTTAATTAGTAAACCCTAGGTGGTTAAACCATTCAGTTAAACAGAGTAGTAAACCGAATTCTTGGGGTAATAACTATGTAAAAAACCAGGTAAGCCTATAATTCTACTATCTTTCACCATCATCACTCAAGTCACCATGGGTTTAGTTACGAATAATGCGGATTTAGACCGTATGCGCGCGGCCTGTCAGGACGCGGCAAAAATCCTCGACTTCATTACCCCTTTCGTCAAACCAGGGGTCACAACCGGGGAACTCGACAGACTTTGCCTGGAATATCTGACCGACGTTCTTAAAGTCAAATCAGCAACAGTAGGTTATGCGCCGCCTGGCTACACCCCCTTTCCGGGCGCCATCTGTACCTCGGTCAATCACCAGATCTGTCATGGCATACCGGGAGATAAGGTTCTCAAAAACGGCGATGTGCTCAATATTGACGTGACGATCATTAAAGACGGTTGGTTTGGCGATACGAGCCGGATGTACTTTGTTGGTGAGCCTTCGATCCTGGCCAGGCGCCTCGCAGAAGTCACCTACGAGTGTATGTGGCTGGGCATCGCACAGGTAAAACCCGGCAATACGATTGGTGACATTGGCCATGCGATTCAAAAGCACGCTGAATCCAGTGGCTTTTCTGTGGTGCGTGAATATTGCGGGCATGGAATCGGTCAGGTTTTTCACCAGGATCCGCAGATTTTGCACTATGGCAAGCCAGGTGCCGGCCAGGTGCTGGAAACTGGGCTTATTTTTACGATTGAGCCCATGATCAACGCGGGACGACGTGAAAGCCGCGTCATGGCCGATGGCTGGACGGTCGTGACCCGTGATCACAGCCTTTCTGCCCAATGGGAGCACTCGATTCTTGTGACAGATACGGGCTACGAAGTGCTGACCATATCCGAGGGTATGCCACTTCCTCCGGCTTTTATTACAACTTAAGCGTTACCAATCGAGAATTACCACTTGAGAATCGCTGCACTCAGATCATGAAACCTGAAGACCTCGCTCGCCTGCGTACTGAATATCAGAACACCCGCCGCGAGGCGATAGACGATTATCGTCAAAACCTCAAGGCAGATACGCTGCTTTCTTCTTTGCGCAGGTGCGCGGATGTGACCCTTGCAAAATTGCTGGAGTTTTGTCCCTTGCCAAAGGGTGCTGCGCTTGCAGCCGTTGGTGGTTATGGTCGTGGTGAACTATATCCATTCTCGGATGTGGATTTGTTGATTCTTTTACAACGAGATCCTAGCCCCGCTGAGGAGGCCGCTTTAGGCGTTCTAGTCACCGCAATGTGGGATCTTGGGCTAGAACCGGGTTATAGCGTCAGGACCATAGAACAGTGCATCGCCGAGGCCGCTGGGGATATCACGGTCGAGACCTCAATGCTTGAGACCCGTTGGATTGCGGGCAGTAAAAAACTGATACAAACTTTTATCACTGCGATGAAAGAGCATCTGGATCCGTACAAGTTTTTTCAGGCTAAGCGCGCAGAAATGCAGCAGCGCCATGCGCGCTATCAGGATACGCCCTACGCACTCGAACCGAACTGCAAAGAATCACCTGGCGGCCTGCGCGACTTACAAGTCATCATGTGGATGGCGCGCGCCGCTGGATTTGGCGCATCATGGCAACAAATCGCTCGAGCAGGCTTGCTTACGACGCTTGAAGCGCGTGATCTCAAGCGTGCGGAACAGGCATTTAAAAGACTCAGGATTGAATTGCATTTACTGGTCAAACGGCGTGAAGACCGATTGCTTTTCGATTTGCAACATGGCATGGCTGAAGTCTATGGATTAAGTTCTACGGCAAACCGACGCGCAAGCGAAATTTTGATGCAGCGGTATTACTGGGCGGCTCGCCTTGTCACGCAGCTCAATACCTTGCTCGTACAAAACATCGAAGAGCGATTAGTCCCTTTTAATGAAGCGGATGCCCAGGTCATTGACGCTAACTACATCGCCCGTCATCATCGACTCGATGTGATTGATGAGGAGTTGTTTGAACGCGATCCGTCCCAATTGCTCAATGTATTTATTGTCATGGAGCAACACCCTGAGCTGACAGAGCTATCTGGACGGGCAATGAGAGCGATCTGGCATGCGCGACATTTGATTAATGTCGACTTTCGCCGTGCACCCAACAATAAAATTGCATTTCTTTCCATCCTGCAACAGCCACAGGGTATTGTGCATGCGTTACGTCGCATGACGATGCTCAATATCTTGCCAAGATACTTGCCTCAGTTTCGCAGAGTGGTCGGACAAATGCAGCATGATTTGTTCCATGTGTATACCGTTGATCAGCACACCCTCGCCGTCATCAGGAATTTACGCAGATTCACAATGCCTGAACATGCGCAGGAATATCCACTTGCGACACGTCTGATGGCTGCGTTGGAAAATCACTGGTTACTTTATGTTGCAGCGTTATTCCACGATATTGCTAAAGGACGCGGCGGAGATCATTCTGCATTGGGTGCAGTAGAAGTACAGCGTTTTGCGCGCGCGCATTTCATGAACACAGAGGACACCGAATTATTGGTGTTTTTAGTACGCAATCACCTGGCAATGTCACAGGTCGCACAAAAGCAAGACTTATCGGACCCACAAGTCATTCAGGATTTCGCTCAGTTAGTGGGCTCGGCACGAAAACTCTCGGCACTTTATTTGCTGACCATCGCAGATATCAGGGGAACCAGTCCAAAAGTCTGGAATGCCTGGAAAGGCAAGTTGTTGGAAAACTTGTTTTCGCAAACGGGCGCGGCGCTCGGAGGGGCGATTGACGACACTAATACCGTGTTACGTCAACGCATGGAGCAAGCCGCAGGGCTGACACGCCTGGCCGGTCTGCGCGATGAGACGCGAGAAGAATTCTGGAAGCAACTCGATGTCGCTTATTTTCTGAGGCATGAGGCGCCTGATATAGCCTGGCATACCCGTCACCTCTACTACCGCACTGCCCCAGATTCAACCATTGTCAAAGCGCGCCCCACCGAAGGCGCTGAAGGCTTACAGGTACTTGTTTATACAAAAGACGTTGCAGATCTGTTTGCGAGGATTTGTATTTATTTCGGCGCGCATGGTTTCAGTATCCAAGACTCTCGTATTCATACAACCCGTACGGGTTACGCATTAGATAGTTTTATTGTCTTACCCATCGACACAACAGATGATTTACGCACTCAGGCTACCTTGATTGAGCACGAGCTAACCAAGGCGCTTGATAACCCCGTCGACAAGCCACAAAAAGCCTTGGGATATATCGGCATTCGCCCCTCAAGACTGTCTAAGGCTTTTCCGGTGCCCCCTGTGGTCGAGTTGCATCCTGATGAGGGAAGCCAAAACTGGCGACTAGATTTAATCGCGACTGACCGTCCAGGACTATTGGGGGATATCGCTCAGGTATTTGTCGCTAACGCAATCGATTTACAGACTGCCAAAGTCATGACGCTCGGTGATCGTGTCGAAGACGTTTTCGTTATTCGCGGCGAAGCACTTAATCATCCACGCACGCAACGACAGTTCGAACGTTCAGTACTGGATGCCATTACCCAGGAACAAACCAATGTATCGTGAACGACTCATACTTTCTGTGATCGGTGCGACGAGCTTGCTGGCCGTTTTTATCGCACTCATCTCTCAATACCAGTTTGATATGCAGCCTTGCGCCTGGTGCGTATTTCAGCGGTTTATATACTTAGTGATAGCGAGTATATGTTTTGCGGGTGTTTTTATTTTTCCATCCAAACGCGGCATTGCTGTCAGTGCTGCAATAGCGCTGGGATTGAGCTTAGGTGGCATTACCGCCGCCTGGTATCAGGCACAAGTCGCATCAAATAGTTTCTCTTGCGCCCAAACGCTTGCAGATCAGTTCGTTACCCGGTTAGGGCTCGATGAATCCATGCCGTGGCTATTTGGTATCTATGCTAGTTGTATGGACGCGCGTATCAAGGTTTTCGGACTCGAGTACGCCTACTGGAGCTTATTTTTATTTGTTATGGTGGGCGCCACGTCAACTGCGTTGCTTCGCAGATTGACATGGACAGACATCAAAAACAATTAATTGTCTTCTGCTGCAAAACCCATATTGAACAGCAGACCATTCGCTTCGCCATCTTGTGTTTTCTTGCGTGAATGGCTTAGACTTTCCAGGTAGGCAGGCGTGATATCGCCTGTTACGTATTCACCCGTAAAGCAGGATGTATCGAAGTGCTGAAGGGCAGGATTCAGATCGGATACTGATTTCTGCATGGAATCAATATCCTGATAGATAAGTGCATCAGCACCGATAATACGGGCGATTTCTTCATCGTTGCGGCCCGTAGCAATGAGCTCCTGCTGGGTCGGCATATCGATACCGTAAACGTTTTGATAGCGCACGGGAGGCGCAGCTGAAGCCATATAAACTTTGTTGGCTCCCGCAGCGCGTGCCATATCAACAATTTCACGACTCGTTGTGCCGCGCACTATCGAGTCATCGACCAGCAATACGTTTTTACCTTTGAATTCCATGCCAATTGTATTGAGCTTTTGACGGACTGATTTTTTACGGACAGCCTGGCCAGGCATAATAAAGGTGCGGCCAACGTAACGGTTTTTAATTAAACCCTCGCGATAATTCAAACCTAAGCGATCAGCCAGTTGCATCGCTGCAGGACGTGAAGAATCCGGTATCGGCATAACGACGTCGATGTCTCCGAGTCGCAAACTGCGGGCTAGTTTATCAGCCAGATACTCTCCCATGCGCAAACGTGCGCCATAGACAGAGACACCTTCGAGTACCGAGTCAGGACGCGCAAAATAAACGTATTCAAAGATACAAGGCGCATGGATCGCGCCTGTTGAACACAGCTCACTACTCACCATGCCGTCAAGTGATATAAAAACAGCCTCGCCAGGAAGAATGTCACGAACAAATGTAAAGCCGGAGCCTTCAAGCGCAACAGACTCTGATGCAACCATCCATTCAGCACCCTGTGCGCTTTCGCTGCGACCCATGCAAAGTGGACGAATGCCGTGAGGGTCTCTGAAGGCAAGCAAACCATAGCCAGATATCTGTGCGACAACGGCATAAGCGCCTTTGACACGTTTGTGCAGCGAGCGAACGGCGTTGAATATAGCGGTTTCGTCGAGCGAGACTCCATTCGCGGCACGCTGCAACTCATGCGCCAGAACGTTAAGTAACACTTCTGAATCAGAGTTTGTATTGATATGGCGCTGGTCAATTTTATAAAGCGACTCACGCAATTCCTTGGAATTGGTTAGGTTGCCATTATGTGCAAAAGTAATGCCAAAGGGAGCGTTAACATAAAAAGGCTGTGCTTCTTCGACACTTTCGCTAGATCCAGCGGTTGGATAACGAACCTGACCGATACCAGACGTCCCGGGCAAGGAGCGCATATTACGTGTTCTAAACACATCCTTAACCAGACCATGGGCTTTGTACATATTGAATTGTGAGCCGTTTGAGGTCGCAATCCCTGCCGCATCCTGACCGCGATGCTGCAATAGCAACAAACTGTCGTAGAGCAACTGATTAACTGGACCGCGACCAATAACGCCAACAATTCCGCACATGAAAATTCCCGATTACGGTTGATACTAAATAAATCGATTAATACGGCAGCCAGTCGCCAAATGGAACTGGCAGCCGCTGTTTGATTTGTTGCACAATTCCAACCACTTGTTTTGAAAACATCGCCTCTTTCCACCAGGCCTCATTGGGCAGCGGTGTGAAACCTGCAACAGTCACAAGCAGGAGAATAAAAAGAACACCTCGAATCAGCCCAAATAGTGCGCCTAGCCCATGGTCCGCTGGCGTCAACCCCGTCTTACTGATGAGTGCTGACAGGGTCATATTGACCAAACCGATAGAAAGAAGCACGACAATAAAAACACAGAAGTACGCGATCGCCATTCGCAAAAAAGACTGAGACACCCAGGCAGCGATCAAATCTGCAGCTTTGGGGCCCCACCAAATCGCTGCGATAAATGCGGACGCATACGCAACCAAAGATAAGACTTCCTTAAGCAGTCCTCGCACTAAACCGAGTATGGCTGAAATAGCCAGGATTGCTAAGAGGACGAAATCAAAACCAGTCACTGGGCAGTAATGAAAGCACCGCCAAAGCCGAGTGTGCGCAGGCGGGTTTGAGCAGCCTGCGCTGCCTCACGTGACGGGAATGGGCCAACGCGGACCCGATATTTTTTCATGCCATTGACGACAACAGGGCCATCTACAAACGAATTACTGACACCTGATGCGGAAAGCTTGTCACGCTGAGCCTGAGCGTCGGCGGCAGCATCAAGCGAAAGCGCTTGCACGACAAAATTACCTTTTGTAGGCTGTTTATTGGCAGCTGCATTATTTGCCGTATTGGACTCAGTGGGACGCCCCTCAAGCAAGGCAAGTGCGCGCGCGCCGTCATCTGAACGGTTTGCGTTTGATTGCGAGGACTTGGCAGATTCGGATTTTGTTTCTGTTTTAGGTTCTGGTTTAGGTTTTGGCTCAGGCTTAGGTTCGGGTTTTACTGCAGGTGCAACAGAAGCTACAGAAGCAGCTGCGGGTGGGGCAGCAGGTGTAGCTGTGGGTGGAGCTGCAGGAGCTGGTGGAGCAGCAGATGTAACAGCTCCAGAAGCAGACTCTGAACCTGAGGTTGTGGCAGTACCTTGCGGCTGCATAACCTGACCGTTGACGGGTTGGGAGCCATTGGACGCTGCATCTGTCAGTGCGGGCTGGAATGGCGAATTACGATCCGGAATACGAATCGCAATGTTGTTAGAGACGGGGATAGGTTCGGAGTCAAGCAGCATCGGCAGCACGACCACAGCTGCTAACACTAGGGCGACCGCACCAGCGAGTCTGCGCCGAGCTCTCACACGTAACTCAGCCGCCTGTGCCTCGCTGGATACTGAAGGACGCGGCTTGCCTGGAGGCTTACGTGGCGCTGCGCTGTCCTTTCTGGAAAACAGTCCCATTTATGGAAACATCCTGACAGGGAGTGAAAAAAAGTAAATTAAATTTAGCAAGGTCATACTTTGTTCTTAAGACGCACGATTTAAAGTAGAAAGCACACTTGCAACCGTCAAAAAAGAACCGAATACTACGATTCTATCATCCGGGTTACTACGCTCGCGTGCGGCCAGGTAGGCTTGTTCAACAGTATCGAAACAACTTATTTTTAAAGGCTCGTCAGGAGGCGTTGATAAAGCACCAACGGCAGCTGCAATTTTACTTGAAAGGTCCTGGGATAAGAGACCACGCGAGCCGGGAAGGCTTGCACAAAACCAGTGGTCGATTCTCCCCGCCAGATGCTGTACAACGCTTTCGATGTCTTTGTCTGAAAGCATGCCAAATACCGCATAGGTATAAGGATGAAACCCCATATTGCCGAGGTTTTTTTCGAGCACAGCAGCGGCATGGGGATTGTGTGCGACATCCAGGATAACAGTAGGTTGGCCGGGTAGGATTTGAAATCTCCCTGGCAGCGATGCATTAATCAACCCCTGCCTGACGGCTTGCTGCGCAACGACCAGATACTCACGTAAGGACTCGATGGCCGCCAGCGCGGCCGATGCATTCAACAGCTGATTGGCACCGCGCAATGCTGGGTAAGCCATGGCATTGCGTCTCTGGTTGCGACCTGCGAACGCCCATTGCTGGCGATCTCCAGAGTAGTTAAAGTCACGACCAAACAGCCATAAATCCGCTCCGATGTCGCGGGCATAGTCAAGCAGGCTTTGAGGCGGTGCAGGATCACTGCAAATAGCGGGTTTGTCGCGACGAAAAATATGGGCTTTTTCGAATCCGATTAATTCTCGCGTGTCGCCTAACCAGTCTGTATGGTCAATATCGACACTAGTAATGATGGAACAATCTGCATCGATAATATTCACAGCATCCAGACGCCCGCCTAGTCCGACTTCAAGAATCATCACATCCAGGCTCGATGCGGCAAAAATATTGAGCACGGCGAGCGTTGTGAATTCGAAATAGGTCAGGGAAACATCCTGACGCGCAAGATCGACAGCCTCAAATTGCTCTACAAACAATGCATCGGCGACTATTTCGCCATTGATACGGGCGCGTTCGTTAAAGTTAATTAAATGAGGCGATGTGTATAGTCCGACACGATAACCAGCAGCCAGATAAATCGACTCAAGCATGGCGCAAGTGGAACCCTTGCCGTTTGTCCCACCAACAACTATTTTGATGGCATGTGTGTCCAGCGCAAGACGATCGGCAACCTCACGAATCCTGTCAAGCCCCATGTCAATTGCATGGGGGTGCAGAGATTCCAGGTAAGTGAGCCAGTTAGCTAGGCTTGTACCGGACATCGGTCGTTTAGGGCTCATATTAAATGTATCTTTTAAACGTCATCTACCAAACTCTATTTTACCAGTGACTACCACCACAATAGTTCTGGGGAATAAATAGAGATGTGTAAAATTTGAAGCAATACAAGAGGAAACTATTCCAAATTCG
>CAIPID010000466.1 GCA_903865015.1 uncultured beta proteobacterium
GTCCTATTCGGACGGGTCAGGTAAACGAGGCAAAAAGCCCTGGGGACGGTTTGGCAAGCAAGACGCACCGCCGCCTCCAGGTGCGATCCCCACGCGCCGTTCGGTTGCGCCAATGGCGCGTCGATTGCTCAGACTTTTGCTCAGCCATCCTGAGCTTGTCGATCAAATGGGTGATCAGCAGCTTGAAGTTCTCGAACGTGGCCCCCATCTTGAAATGGTCAGGGATTTAATCGTGCTTGCGCAATCAAGCGGTGCCCGTCATCTGGGAGCCTTAATTCAGGCGGCCGACCCCGGTGGGGATCTGGGTGTCTTGATGGCGTCTGTTGCTGCCGATCTGATGGCTCAGGAAGTCTTGCCTGACCCTCAGAAAGAATGGGAAGACGCCTTGCGTCGTATTGAATTAGAGAGTTTGAGGCAAGAGCAGGGCGCATTAATTGCGCAAGGTGAAAATAATTTGCAGTTACAGCAAAAATATGGGGAACTTTCTCAACGCATCGCCCGTCTAATTAGGGCGATTGATACTGGAAAGGCTGGTTAGTTCAGTTAAAATCGCAAGTTTTAAAGCAGTACAAATTAGTAAAAATTCCCAGTATTTAGTGCCTCAGTCCTAGTGTTTCAATCAATGTGCTTCAAACCAGCGTACTTTTTAGGGCGTTTTAAAACGTTTTTAATCTGTACGGTACATAGAACATGCCTCAGGTTTTAATGCGCTATGCAAAAAAGCCTGAGCGACAAAAGAGCGATCATGACCCAATCAACTGGCATCAAAAAAACAATGGCTGCGGCCAAACCTGCTCCAAAGACCTCAGCAAAAGTGCCCGCCAAATCGGCAGCCAAAGCTCCTAGCAAAGCCCCAGTCAAAGCAGCTAAACCCGCAGTCAAGGCTTCCAGCGCTCCTAAGAAGCCCGTTAAGCCAGTTGTTGCCGCGGTCAAAACGCCGGCTAAACCAGCACCGAAGGTTGCGGTTAAAACCACACCCAAGGTCGCAGCGAAGCCAGCCCCCAAAGCGCTACCTAAACCCGCCGCTAAACCAGCAGCGAAAGTCGCATCAAAGCCCGCGACCAAGGCAGGCGCCAAGCCGTCTGCAACCACTAAACACCCAGTCAAACCCGTTGGCAAAGTAGGCGCCAGCGCAAAGCCTGTTTCAAAATCAGCAGCAAAATCTGCCGTTCAGTCAGTCAAGGAATCAATGAAGTCGGTATCACAGGCAAAGTCCAAAGCAGCACCCGCTAAAACCCCCGTTAAAGTTGCTGCGAAAGCAGCCGCTAAACCCGTTACCAAACCTGCTGCAAAAGTTGCAGTAAAACCTGTAGCAAAACCTGTAGCAAAACCTGCTGCAAAAGCACCCGCTAAACCTGTCGTAGCAGCCAAGGCTGCTCCAGTTAAGGCCGGTAAGGTCGCAGCACCCAAGTCAGAGACAGCTAAACCTGCAGCGAAAGCAGTGCCAGTCACGCCCGCCAAGGTCGCACCTGCAGCGCTGGTCGCATCCAAAGCACCAGGTAAAGTTGATGTATCAAAACCCGCACCTGTTAAAGCAGGCAAGGGCGAAGACGGCGAAAAGCCAACCAAAGCAGCGGGTCGTCCACCAGGTGGCACGGGTCGTCGCCCAGGCCGCCCATCCAAAAACCCGAATAACAACGCAGACAGCGAGTTTGGCGATGCGGGCGATGGTGATGGAGAGGTCGAGGCGTTGCCAGAACTCAAACCCGTCAAACGCGGCAAGCGTGGCAAAGGCGAGGGTAAGGATCTGATCGCGCGCGGTCCCATGACCCCCGAAGAATACGAAGCACGTCGTAATCGTCTCAAGCTCCTGATCAAGCTCGGTAAGGATCGTGGTTATCTGACCTATGGTGAGATTAACGATCACCTGCCAGATGACCTGGTTGATGCTGAGGCGATCGACGGCATTATCAGTACCTTTAGTGACATGGGGATCGCGGTCTATGATCAGGCCCCCGATGCCGAAACACTCCTGCTCGGCGAAAACGCTCCCGTTGCAACCTCAGATGATGACGTTGAAGACGAAGCCGAAGCCGCACTGACCACAGTGGACTCGGACTTTGGTCGCACCACTGATCCGGTCCGTATGTATATGCGTGAAATGGGTACCGTGGAGCTGTTGACCCGCGAAGGCGAAATCGAAATCGCCAAGCGTATCGAAGGCGGTCTCAAAGACATGGTTAAGGCGATCTCTACTTGCCCGACCACAATTAACGAAATCATCAGCCACGTTCAACGCGTGCGTGATGCGCAAGCGCAAATCGACGAAGTCATCGACGGTCTGGTGGATGATGATGGTGCCGAGTATGCGGGTGCCGGTGTGGCCGACGAGGCTGAAGAAGACGGCCCAGCTGGTGGCATGAGCAGCAAGCAGCTCGAAGATCTGCGCGTCAAAGGCCTGGCTAAATTCGATATTGTCGCGACGCAATTTATCCGTATGCGTAGCTCGTACGAAAAAGAAGGCTATCGCTCAGAAAACTACATGCAGGCCCAAGAGATTATCCTCAATGAATTGATGGGTGTTCGCTTTACCGCCAAAATGGTTGAGCGCCTGGCTGACACTTTGCGTCAACAGGTCGAAGAGGTCCGTAAGATTGAGCGCGCAGTCCTCCATACTTGTGTGGATCGTGCTGGTATGCCACGCGCGCACTTCATCAAAGTATTCCCCGGCAATGAAACCAACCTTGCGTGGGTGATTGGCGAAATTGAAAGTGCTGCCGACTACTCGATCACACTCAAGCGTCACATTCCTGCCGTGCAAGAGTTGCAGCAAAAGCTGATTGATCTGCAAACACGCGTGGTGTTGCCCCTGAAAGATCTGAAAGACGTCAACAAAAAGATGGCGACCGGCGAAGCCAAAGCTCGCAAGGCTAAACGCGAAATGACTGAGGCTAACTTGCGTCTGGTGATCTCGATCGCTAAAAAGTACACCAACCGTGGACTGCAATTCCTGGATCTGATTCAGGAGGGCAACATCGGCTTGATGAAAGCGGTGGATAAATTTGAATACCGTCGCGGTTACAAGTTTTCAACCTACGCGACGTGGTGGATCCGTCAGGCGATTACACGTTCGATCGCTGACCAGGCTCGCACCATCCGTATCCCTGTGCACATGATCGAGACCATCAACAAGATGAATCGTATCAGCCGTCAGATCTTGCAGGAGACCGGTGCTGAACCAGATCCAGCAACATTGGCATCCAAAATGGATATGCCTGAGGATAAGATCCGCAAGATCCTGAAAATCGCCAAAGAGCCAATTTCGATGGAAACACCGATTGGCGATGATGACGATTCGCACCTGGGTGATTTCATTGAGGATACACATACGCTGGCTCCAGCCGATGCAGCCTTGCATAGCTCAATGCATAACGTGGTCAAAGAGGTCCTCGAC
>CAIPID010000467.1 GCA_903865015.1 uncultured beta proteobacterium
ATCGGGGTTGTCTCTCAGAGTGGCGGGATTCTGGGCTCACTGTTGTCGCGTGCTGCCGCGCGTGGCATCGGGTTGTCCAAGCTCGTCTCGACCAGTAACGAAGTTGATCTTGAGCTTGCTGATTTAATCGACTGGTTAGTCGAGGATGAGGCGACCAAGGTCATTGTTTTATATGTCGAGGCCGTGCGCGATACAGATAGGTTTCGTAAGGCTGCTTTACGTGCTGCCGCAGCGGGTAAACCGATCGTTGCTTTCAAGATCGGCAAATCCGAGGCAGGTGCTAAAGCCGCAGTTTCGCACACGGGTGCCTTAGCCGGTGCTGATCGTATGTACGACGCTTTGTTTAAACAGGTCGGCATTATTCGTGCGAATAGTTTTGATGAGTTACTCGATATCCCTGCAGCGCTCGCAACCGGTCGTAAGCTACGCGGCAATCGGGTGGCGATCCTGACTTCGACCGGTGGGGCTGGCACGCTTGTCTCTGATGCGCTGGGTGTTTCAGGGTTTGCAACCCCACCGCCTGACGAGGCAACGGCCATTGAGCTTAGAGCTCTGCAAAATGGTGATCATGCTGCGTTGGATCGCAACCCGATCGATGTCACGCTTGCCGGGTTGAAACCCGATCTGCTCAAAGGTGCCATCGGTTCATTATTACGTAGCGAAACCTATGACGCTCTGGTTGTCATCGTAGGAGCTTCAGGGCTTGCAATGCCTGAGCTAATGTCCAATGCAATAAATAGTTGCCTGGGCTTAACGGAAAAGCCTGTGATTGCCTATATCAGCCCACATGCGCCGAAAATTGGCGCATTACTCACGCAGGGTGGGGTGCCCGCGTTTTCAGCGCCTGAAAGCTGTAGTGCAGCCTTGGGCGCAATGCTGCATGCGAGTCAATGGAAAGCAGCCGAAACCTCTTCAGCTCACCTCACACCGGTTCATGTAAAGGATATTCCAACGGGAACGCTCGATGAGGAACAGTCCAAAAAACTGTTTGCACAATTTGGAATTCAATGTGCGCGTGAGCTGGTTGTCACGAATGTTGAGCAAGCACAATCGGCCGCAGCGGAATTAGGTAACTGTGTCGTATTGAAAATCCTGTCCTCAGAAATTTTGCATAAAAGCGATATGGGTGGCGTGGCAGTCAACCTGTCGGCGGAGCAAATTGGCCCGCGTCTGGAAATGATGAAGGTCGCGGTGAAAGCGAATGCCAGTATCACTCCAGATAAATTCCTCGTCCAGGAGATGGTCTCCGGTGGTACGGAATTAATCCTTGGTATGCATCGCGATCCGTTGGGGACAGCGATCTTGCTGGGGATGGGCGGTGTAACGGCGGAGCTGCTGAAAGACACGACCATGCGTCTGCTGCCGGCCATCGGTGGACTTTCAGCCCAAACAGCTCGCGAGATGGCGATGGAACTTAAAACCTGGCCTTTGCTGGACGGTTACCGTGGCCGACTACTCGCAGATGTCGATGCCTTAGTGGTAGCCATCGTTTCATTTTCTCAGATGGTCGCGCAACTTGGCGCGCGACTTTCAGAAGCTGAAATCAATCCGCTTTTTGTTTTAGATCAGGGCAAAGGTGTTCGTGCTGCGGATGGTATCGCGGTGTTGCGCTGATCATTCATGCGGGGCATACCCACGCGGGACATACCACTTGGGCCGCCTCTTCTCATTAAAGGAGGCGGTTCCCTCGGCGGCCTCTGCCGATTGACGCACTTGCGCATGTTCGTTGACTAGCACGTCAAACAAGTTGTCAGGCAGTAATGCATCAGCCACCTCAAGGATTCTGGACTTACTGATTGATACTGCATGAGGGCCATTCATCAGAATGGCATCAATAATATCTTGATTAACCGTGTGCAACATATCGTCAGCACAGACTTCGTGTATAAGTCCAATTTCTTTGGCGGTATTTGCACCAAATTTTTCACACGTTAATGCATAGCGCCTGAGGTTTCTGACCCCAATGGCTTGAACGAGTTGCGGAAAAATAATTCCAGCGACAAGTCCCCAGCGAGCTTCTGATATCCCAAATATTGCATGTTCGCTTGCAATCACCACATCGCAAGCGGAGATAATGCCTGTGCCACCACCGATACAGGCTCCTTGGACGATGGCAATCGTTGGGATGGGCAGTTCGTTTAAACGACGAACCGCTTCAGCCGTCAGACGCGATGCCTTTTCATTCCCTCTCGGGTCGGTTTTACCCACGCTTGAGATCCAGGTGAGATCCGCGCCTGCCTGAAAATGTTTGCCCTGACCTTGCAATACTACGATCCTTAGTGTGGGTACCTTTGCCAGATGATCCATTGCTTCATGTAACCCGCTAAGCATCTCACCGTTGTAGGCATTATTGATCTC
>CAIPID010000468.1 GCA_903865015.1 uncultured beta proteobacterium
CATTGAGTCTGACGGGGGTGAGCCAGAACCCACCTCTAGAGCGCAGTTGACTCAATTTTTAAATGAAGAAATACAAAAATGGCGCAAAGTGATTGTGGCAGCAAATATTCAAGTGCAGTAATCAATCCATCGCGTCCTGATATTTCGCATGCATGCGCTCAATGCTGTGGGGAACCTGACAACACACGAATTGGACGACCATCCATAAATGCGCGTAAATTCTCCACCGTATCCTGGTAAAAAGGCACCAGCAATTCCTGCACCGTATAACCGAGATGCGGGGTCAGCATCACGTTATCCAGCGTACGTAACACGTGATCATCAGGCAACGGTTCGACATCAAACGTATCGAGTGCGGCGCCAGCAATGCCCTTATTGATTAAGGCCTGCACCAACGCCTCGCCATCCACAAGGGGTCCTCGGGCAGTATTGACCAGATAGGCTGTCGGCTTCATCAGGGCCAGCTCCCTGGAGGCCACAAGATGACGGGTACGCTCGCTTAACACCACATGCAAACTGATAAAGTCGCTCTCGCGAAAAAGTGTTTCTTTGTCGACCCAGGTTGCCCCAGCCTGCTCGGCCAGTTGCGGTGTCATATTCTGACTCCAGGCAAGGACCTTCATTCCAAAAGCCTTGGCAATCGGTACCATATGTTGCCCTAAACGCCCCAGCCCGACCAAACCTAATGTTCGTCCTCCGAGAGCCATGCCACTGGTCTTTTGCCAGCCTCCAGTTTTCATCCGCGTGATTTCTTCTGGTAAGTGACGCGCTAAAGAAAGCATCATTCCCCAAGCGAGTTCAGCTGTAGCAAACTGACCATTGCCACGACGCTGGGTGTGCGAGACGACAATGCCACGCGCCTGAACGGCTGCCATATCAAGGGTGCGATGCTGCACGCCAGTGATTGCAATAAACTTTAAATTTGGCAACCGATTAATCAGACTCGCTGGCAGAGCCATGCGCTCACGCACACAGCAAATCGCATCAAAGTCGTGCAAGGCGATGACCGCTTGTTCTTCGGTCAAGTGGTGATTAAATACCTTGACTTCGGCGCATGATAGAACGGGCGCCCAGTCAGCCATGGATAGGGCGTAATTTTGATAGTCATCCAGAACTGCGATGCGCTCAAGCAAAGGAGTCTGTGCTGCACGAGTCATTGTATGCGTGGCCTAGCGCCCCTGAAACTTTGGTGCTCTTTTTTCTTGAAAGGCACGTCGACCTTCAATTCTGTCATCTGTATCGCGTAACAAACCAAACACATAACGTTCATGCTTAATTCCCAGCTCCAGGGGCATCTCCAGCCCTTCTTTCACAACACGTTTAATTGCACGCACAGATAACGGAGCATTCGACGCAATCCGTCTGGCAATCGTCAGCGCGCATGACATCAGTTCGTCCTGAGGTACAACGCGACTCACCAACCCAAGCCGATAAGCCTCCTGAGCGTCGATGCGGTCACCCGTCAACAGCATTAGCATGGCATCTGACATGCCGACCAGACGCGCAAGGCGTTGCGTGCCCCCGGCTCCTGGCATACTACCGAGCCGCACTTCTGAAAGTGCCAGCACAGCATTGTCAGAGGCCAGGCGGATATCACAAGCCAGCGCAAGTTCCATCCCGCCACCCATAGCGTAACCATTGATCGCGCAAATAATCGGCTTGTCGATATCCATACCTGTCAAGAGATGGTCTGATTCAGCAGTACCGAAACTGAGCTGCGCCACACTTTCTTTGGGCGGCATGGTTTTCTTGAGATCAGAACCAGTGCAAAACGATTTATGCCCCGCTCCAGTCAGAATCACACATTGCACAGCCTCATCCCTGGCAGCAAGACCCCAGATCTGTTTAAGGGCTGCGCGCGTTTCAGGATCGATTGAGTTCAATGCCTCGGGACGATTGATCGTGATGATTGCCACACCATCCTCCACACGATAGAGGATGCTTTGAGCAGAGGAATTAGCTTGTGGTGCAAGTATGGATGTTGTCATCTTGTGATCTAGTTGTTTTTGAATTAGATTTACCCTACAGTGATTAGGTGAAAACTTAACACATACTTGTTATTGCATCATAAAAATATAGTGATTTCTTTCTCTCAATCCAGTCAGAGAAAGCAATGACATCCAAATAGTTTGATGCAACCCGCGGCAGGAGACAAAAATGACTGATCGATCAAGCTATATGCCTGACCGGATAGGGTGGGCAATATTGGTGGCCCTCATGAGTTGCCTATCGCTTGCTCCAGCGTGCAGCCAGGACTTTCCGAATCGCCCAATTAAAATTATCGCGCCTTACGTTGCCGGTGCCAGTACCGATGCACTGGCCAGAACTGTTGCGCAAGCAATGAGTCAAGATTTGGGACAGCCCGTTGTGGTGGAAAACAAACCAGGTGCGGGCGGAATTGTTGCAGCGGATTTGCTGGCCAAGTCCGCAGCCGATGGTTACACCATCATGCTGACCTCAGAGGGGATTCTTGCCATCAATCCTGCACTTTATCAAAAGATACCTTACGATCCTATTAGTGATTTTGACCCCTTGACGGTCGCGGTTCGCATGCCCCTCCTGCTTGTTACCAATCCTGCCCAGCCCTTTAAAAATATCAAGGAATTACTTGCCCTAGCCAAAGCCGAACCTGGCAAACTATCCTACGGCTCCACAGGGGTAGGTACCTCGCAGCACATGGCCGGTGAACTCTTTAAATCCATGAGTGGTGCAGATATTTTGCATGTCCCTTACAAAGGTGGTGCGCCAGCAATGAATGATCTGTTAGGAAACCAGATTTCCATGATGTTTGTTCAGCTGCCTTCAGCGCTTATTCAAATTAAAGCAAATCGGGTGCGCGTGCTTGCCGTGGGGAGTGCCAAGCGTATTGCGCTGTTACCGGACGTCCCTACTGTGGCAGAGTCTGGCGTTGCGGGCTACAACTCCGATACTTGGTATGGGTTTGCGATGCCACGCGGTGTTCCCGAGCCTATTGCTGAAATTTTGCACCGTTCAATTATCCGCGCGCTGGAATCAAACAGGAATCGCCTGGCACAGGATGGGTTTTTTATTGATGGCGGCTCTCGACAGGAAATGGCGCTGACGATCCGAGCTGACTTGGCCAAATGGACGCAAGTCGTCAAGCAGGCGGGGATCAGCATGCAATAGAGTCCAACGCATACATGCGTGCCGAGCATCGAGCACCTAAACACATTACGATCTTTTATAGAAAAATCAAATTTTCAGGGTTAAACATGACGACTAAACGCGCTGCTGCTATTGTGGGCATAGGCCAAACTGACTGGCGGGGTGATTATGAAAAAACAAAAAAAGGTGAACACCCTGCTGATTCGAATGGATATGGTGCCCGGGCATTTAAAGAGGCATTGCGTGACGCGGGGATCAAACGCGACGATATCGATGGCCTGATCGTCGGTCCGACTACGGCCTATGAGCGGATGGGCGAAATCCTCGGACTCGATGTTAGATGGGGAGGCCAGGCTGACGCTGTTCAGGCGATGATGCAAGCGGTCATGGCAATCGAAACCGGGATGGCAGAGGTGGTGGCGCTTGTTTATGGCAATAACCAACGCTCTGGTGGAACACAATATGGCGGCCCGGACGCATCGGGTGCGGCGAGTTTTCTGTCTTATGTTTACCACGCGCCTTGGGGACTGACCTCACAAGGTGCGCTCTACGCAATGATGTTGCGCGCCTACCAGCATGAGCGAGGTTTGACCGAACGCCAGATGGGCGAGGTCGCCGTTGCACAGCGAGGATGGTCAAGCATGAATCCGAGAGCCATCATGCAGGAAAAAATTACAGTCGATGATTATGTGAACTCGCGCCTAGTCTGCGAACCATTGCACTTGCTAGATTATTGCCTGATCAATGATGGCGGGGTTGCACTGATCGTTGCCGAGGCCTCGCGCGCTAAAAAAATATCCAGTCACCCTGTCTTTATTGAAGCACTGGGTCGTTCAGATTTGAACAAAGGCGCTACGACTCTAGAGCCCAGGTTAACGAACTTTTATCTGCCCGCGCAACAACAGTGTGCGCAGCAGGTTTTCAATGCCGCAGGACTCGGTCCGCAAGACATGGATGTTGCCCAAATTTATGACAGTTTTTCCGTCCATGTACCTCTTGCCCTGGAAGGCTACGGGTATTGCGCCGTGGGTGACGCGGGAAAATTCATGGTTGAACAGGGTATTGGACCTGGCGGTGCCCTGCCCGTCAATACCAGCGGAGGGCATCTTTCCGATAGCTATATGCAAGGCTGGAATCACCAAATCGAAGCCGTGCGACAGTTGCGCGGAACTGCCGACAAGCGTCAGGTAGAAAACTGCCGCTATGTCCATTACTCCTCTGATGTGGCCGGCAAAGCCATGTCAATAATTTACGGACGTTGATGCAATGAATCACGACACAAAAGCACCTGCCATGCCAAAAAGAGTCATGGGTTTGTATGACAAATCCTTCTGGTCTCATGTTCAAGACCGAAAGTTAAGTTTGCAGTGTTGTGGCGCCTGCAACACCTTTCAATACCCACCGGGACCCGTCTGTTCGCAATGCCTGAGTGAACAACTCGACTGGAAGCCACTCTCTGGTCTTGCCACCATTTTAAGCTGGGTCGTCTTCAGGCGTACCTACCTTGAGGCCTATCAGGCGCCCTACAACGTCATTACGGTCAGGCTGGACGAAGGCCCTCTCATGGTGAGCAATCTTCAAGGGCCTGTTCCAGAAGGCGAATGGATTGGCAAGCGTGTCAGCGTTGTATATGCCGAGATGGCCGAAGGCCAGCTCTTGCCAAGATTTGAGCTAATCCAGCCTTAAATCGTTCTGCCTCACAGCCAGTGCTTAGCAAGTTGGGGGCATCGGGTGAAATCAACGTTTGCAAACACGTGATGCTGGTTTGATTCACTTGAAAATACCCAGCTCTCGCAACTGACTGATTTGCTCATGACCGAGACCAAGGATGGTGGCGCACACTTGCTCAGTATGTTGCCCAAGCAACGGTGCACAAGCATGCAAGCTACCTGGCGTGCGCGAAAAATGAATGGGTGGATTGTCATATATTGTTTCACCCATCTCAGGGTGTTTTAATTTCACCCAGTGGCCAAGGTGCGCGAGTTGCGGATCAAATTCAATCACATCTTGCGCATTTTGCACGCAAGCTGCATCGATAAGCTGCTCTTGTAATTGCCCGGCAAGGACAGGGGCTTGCTGGGATGTCGTCCAGCGTGCAATCTTCTCGTCTAAAGCATCTTGATTTTTCAGGCGCAGCGCAAGCGTTTTAAATTGCGGGTCCACGTCCCAGCCCTGTCCACTGATGCGCGCGAGATTTTCCCAGTCTTGCTGATTCCAGCAGGCAATAGCAATCCAGCGATCCTCACCCTGTGCAGGATAGACGCCATGCGGTGCAACACCAGCCTGTCGATTGGCGATTCGCAAGACATACTCTGGATCCTTTGATCGTAATTGCGCATCTATCAACAAGGGTGCAAGAGCACAAATGGTCGATTCGACCTGACTCAACTCGATGGCCTGGCCCTGCCCTGTTTGCCTGCGGTGATACAGTGCCGCCAACACACCTAGTGCCGCATGTGTCGGGTTGGGAACGTGATCAGGGTAGTTCGTCCCTGTGCCGACCGGATCACGGCCGGGATAACCCGTCGCCGCGTAGATGCTGGACAAAGCACCAATGGCAGCACCGAATCCGGCAAAATGGCTGTGTGGTCCGCCAGAGGCATGCATGGGCATAGACAGATAAATAATGTCTTCGCGCAGGGCACGACAGCCTTCGTACCCGAGCCCCCATTTCTCCATCGCACCTGGAGCGAAACTATTGGTCACGATATCTGCAGATTTGATCAGTGCACGGGCAAGCTCAATGCCCTGAGGATCACTGAGATTTAAGGTGATGCTTTTCTTACTGGTATTGCGGTTAGCAAAATATCCAGAGCGGTTTAAACCACTTATTTTTTCAAAAAACGGTGGCGTAATTCTCAGCACATCTACGCGCGAGGTGCTCTCAATCTTGATCACTTCTGCACCGTGGTCAGCGAGAAGTTTAGTGGAATATGGGCCCGCCCCAACCCAGGTAAAGTCGATCACACGCACGCCTGCCAGTGGCAGCCTGGCCTCTCCGGTTGCTTGAGGCTTTTCAACAGGCGTGCGCTTGGGCGTAGCCCAGTTTGAATACGCGCTGATCTCGCGCGCAGCCTGCGGGGGATGAACAGGTGTGGCAGAAAGTGTGAAAGGACCACGTGGAACCTGTACAGTCTGCGTTGAGTCTTGAACAACAATGGGTACGAAAAAATTTCTGAATAGCAATTGTTTATCAAGCAACAAATCAAGGGGGGTGTTCAGTGGGCAGACCACGATGCCACGGCGTTGCCCCTCCTCATACAAAAATGCTTTGCCTAAGCGCGCCGTAAAACGACCCAACACCTCATTGCAGATCGCAGTAGACTCCGGTTTTATCCGATGTGCGTAGGTACTCCATTCAGGAGCAAGCAACTGTGTGGCTCCTGGCGTATCGGTCTCAATCAGCCACTCGACGAGTGATACCCAGCCTCGGGGCGTTGACAAGCGCCCTGCCATCACATACACGAAGCCGTCCAGACAGGTAAACAGACCCGTTGCAGACTCACGTGGTGCACTTCCCGTTCTCTTTCTGATGGTTCGTTCAAGATCCCAATACTGCGGCGCATTTTCAAGTGCTGTCGCCATAACCTCCAGAGCACTGACATCAACAATTTGCCCATGCCCACTCGCCTGGGCATGGAGCAGTGCCATCAGTGCACCGATTCCTGCGTACAGACCCGTTGCGATCGCACTTTGATTCGCGGCGGGCCGAACAGGCGCCATACCAGGCTCTCCGGCTAGCCACATCAAACCACTGCGCGCAAGCAAAGTCAGGTCTGAAGATCGTCGGCCTGCATCAGGCCCCTCTACACCAAGGGGCGCCACGCGGGTAATCACAATCGCGGGGTTCGCTGACAGTAACGCTTGATCAGAAATATCCGCTAAGCGCAGCAGAGAATCAGGTGATTGATCCATGACGAGATCGGCGCTGGTTGCGAGCTCACGCAATTTCAGTCTGTCCGCCGACTGCGTCAAATCCAGACGCATCAGCTTTTTTGAAGCTTGCATCCAGATGTTGTAGGCAATCCGTGCCGGATCGTCAGGACTATTGACATCGCACACAGAGATGACCTCTGCACCGAGCGAGGCGAATAATTTACACCCATAGGCGCCTAGTTCACCTGAACAGTCCAACACGCGCAGTCCTGCAAGCGCATGCACCGTATGCTGCACCGCCTCCCCCTCTGTGGTCGAATTGCTTTTCGTCATGCCCCCTCCCCGGTAACAATGGACGATTTCGATCGTATACCGATTTTTAACACGTCAAACAAGGGGTGTGAGGCAAAGACCTAAATGACGCAGCAAACCCTATTTACTCACTCGCAACATGCACTGACCATAAGGCTCGGTCTGCGGTAAGAACCCTAACTCCACACAGCGTTTCTTAGCAGCCTCTAATTTAGCGGTCTCTGTATTAGGGGGACTCGGTTTAACAGACTCCGACTTCACTGAATCAGACTTAACCGCATCACCCTTCACCCCAGCAGCAGGCGTAGTCGTGCCATCCGCATTCAGCACCAAACTACTCGCGACCGTTGCAACGCCCTCTTGCGAATTACTCCCACCCGCAGCAGGACTATTAGCCCCCGAAGCATTATTCATCGTCTGCGCAGGCTTTACCGTCACTGAACCCGGCGCCGCGCCTTTTTCATAGTTATAGCTGATGACATTGGATTGACCCATTGAGACCTGGATCAGATTGGGATAGTCATACGCCGCACCAGAGGAATGATCGATCGCTACGCCGATTAACCCACCAAACAAGAAATTCCCTGCCATCCCTGCCCTCGCCACAGACTCGACCGAGGCACGCCCGACCTCGTAGTCGGGCTTTTTACAGGTAATTAATAAAGGATCATGTGAGCGCTGGATCTGGATCGAGCCAGGTGACGCGATAAACCATTTGCCCTTGGCATTGGTTAACTCGCACTCTGCACCCGTAACGGCCACAGCATCCTTTCTCGTTTCTACAGAAACGCTTTGTTGCGTGCCACCAGTGATGGACGCGCAACCGGATAATTGCAAGCTTGCGAGCGACACAAGAATAATGAACACCAAACGAAAATTAATCGCCACAGTCAACCCCTTGTTATTTAAACTATTGAAGTACACACTGCAACTAGCTTTTACCGACGACCAGGTGTCGTGTAGACCGTATTGCCTGATTGCGTAGCGGTTGAGCCATCACTGCCATAGACAGTGTTGCCTGAGCGCGTATAGGAGGTGCCGGTGTTGCTGTAAGTTGTGTTACCGGATTGGGTATAGGTCGTACCGTTACTGCCGTAGGTCGTATTGCCCGAGCGGGTATAGCTCGTCCCGTTACTGCCATAAGTGGTATTGCCTGACTGGGTGTAAGAAGTACCGTTGCTGCCGTAGGTAGTGTTGCCTGAGCGGGTGTAGGAAACCTGAGCCGTGGCTGTTGTCATGGCTGCGGTTGCAATGCAGAGTGCTGCAAAATAGTGAAGTGTTTTCATTTGAGTCTCCTTTTATTGTTTTCATTATGAGGAGGCTAGTGTGTCGTGGGGTGAGCCTTGTTTTTAGTACATATGAGGCACCTCTCTGAAAAACTTAGCTAGGCTCGTAATAACTTACCTTTCACGGCGCCTCTTTGCCTAGATCATTTTCTTCTCATGCTATGTAGCCTCATACTTTATTGATCCTAATTGCTAGCTCTGTTGGCGCCGATCCAATATTGACCACCTGTGCCGATCCAAAGTTGACCAGGGGCTTTTGTTGACTTGAGTGCAGTCAACTGTGGATAACTATACCGGTTTCGCGGTAGTTGTCATCTATTTTTATCAATCGGCAG
>CAIPID010000469.1 GCA_903865015.1 uncultured beta proteobacterium
GAAGCCAAACGCCAGACCATCCCAGCGCCTGAGACCGCTCTCACGCCCCCGGTGCTGGCCAGCGATGCTGAGAATACGGATACACCTAAAACCTGAGAGCGGACAGCCTGCGAATCTCCAGGTCATGCTGTTCGAGTAAGGCCGCAAACACTTCACTGCCTAATACACGATATTCCTCAATGCGATCACGACCGAAAGCGTCCTGTTCGGAGACGTACTTAGCAGGATGGGCCATGATCAGGGAGCCATAGCTCGCCTGTTGCAACCAGGCATCCAGCATTGCGGCATAAGGAGGATGCGCACCAGAAAAATCATACGCACCAAAAAAATCGCGATTCAATTTCGCACCGATCTGTTGTGCCATTTTGGATAAGGTTCGCGCACCCAATGCGCCAATCACGTTCGCCTTAAAGCGTTGCATCCATGGTAATCCGTTGGAGAGCTTTCCAGGCTGAGTATTACGCAACCAGGGCAAACTGTCCGGATAGCGCTCTGATAAAACCTGAATCAGGGCCTCACGGATAACGGGCAACTGATGCACATGCAGATGTCCATCCACAAAATCAGGAGCTCGTCCCAAATACTTCTCAAACGCATCGAGCTGTAATTCAATTTGCGTGCGCACTTGCGGCCGAGACAACTGACGCAGATAAGCATTCGCAATTAATTTGGGCAATGGCAAGAATAAGCCTTGGCTGCCCAGTGGCTCGGTGAAATTCACATGCAGACCGATATCCACCGCCAAGGGTTTGAGCATCACCGCATGGTCTGCAAAGTATGGTGCCATCGTCAGGCAGCTTGTCGCACTCAGCCGACCTTGCTGACAAAGCTCGACGATTGCTTCGTCGACACCTGGCTCGATACCAAAGTCATCTGCGCAAATCGCGATGGGATATTTAATCGGTGAGGACGCAGTCGTATCGGGAGAATCCTGCATCATCACTGCTCAGTCCGACCGCTCATTTTGCTGGGTCGCAGCGATACATGGTTTGCCCACGGCCTGACGCACGATGTAGAGCGGACGACCTTTGACCTCATCAAAAATGCGGGCGATATATTCGCCAACGATACCTAATGAAATCAGATTAATTCCTGAGAAAAACAGCAAGATCGTCACAATCGTGGGCCAGCCATCTACCGGATTTCGAAACAAAAGATATTCGCAAACGATATAGAGGCCATATCCAAACGAACAAAGCGAAATCGCAAAACCCGTCAGACTCACGGCGCGCAGCGGCCAGGTCGTAAAAGCTGTTAAGCCTGCAAGCGCCAGGCGTAAGAGCTTTAAGGCGCTGAAGTGGCTCTCGCCATGCTGCCGGGAATCCGGCACATAGGTAATTGATTCTGATTCAAAACCGACCCAGGCATAGAGACCTTTCATAAAGCGGTTGCGCTCAGGTAACTGGAGCAATGCGTTGACCACAGCACGATCCATCAGACGGAAATCTCCGGCATGTGGTGGGACATTCACGCCACGCGAACCACCGAGCAAGGAGTAAAACAGACGGGTCCCCCAGCGCTTGGTCAGGTTTTCATCGTTGCGGTTTTCGCGCACGGCGTAAACCATATCGATACCTGACTCCCAACGAGCAATCATTGTGGGCAGCAGACTGGGGGGATGCTGGAGGTCAGCATCCAGAATAATCACGGCATCGCCAAGCGCTGCCTCAAGACCCGCGGTAATGGCGGGCTCTTTACCAAAATTACGCGAGAGTTGGACATATCTGAAACCAGGCTGACGCGTCCAGGAGGACATCAGGATAGAGGTCGCATCTCGGCTGCCATCATCGACCACGACAACTTCCCAGTTTGCTCCTGTTTTGGTCAGTACATCCTGGAGGCGTGGCAAGAGCAACGCAAGGTTTTCGTGTTCGTTATAGGCGGGCACGACGCAGCTAATCATGGCGTCGCGCAAAACGCGCGGTGAGCCAGGATCTGCTTGGCCAGGTCGGGTGTTCGTGACGGGAGGAACGTAAGCTTGAAGTGTCATGCGCGGATAATCAAAAATGAAAGCCTATACATCATAACTTTCATCGCTCAAGTAGAGGACTATTTTCAATGCGATGCCGCTTTTCTGACTGCAAGACTGGCACTCAATATTGCGCCGATCATGACAAGTCCGCCCGCAATCGTACGCATTGTGGGAACTTGAGCAAACAATACCCAGGCGAACAGGATGGCATAGACTGGCTCAAGTGCGACCACTAACCCGGCAGTCCTGGCATGCAGTACCCGCAAACTTGCAACAAAAAGTAAATGCGCCAAACCCGTGCACGCGACCCCCAGAACCAGAATCCAGCCCCAACTGGCCAGACTGACCGCAGGTAGCAAGGGCATGGCCCATGGACTGAGCAGCAAAAAAACAATTGAATTTTGCAATCCGGCTACATAAAATGCATCGATATTAGAAAGGTAGCGACGATTCAGGACTGCCAGGACACCAAAACCAGCCCCGGAAAACAATCCCCACAATAAACCCTCGGTCCCTGCATCAGAGAAATCAAAGGAAGGTGTGACCAGGATCAAGCCGAGAGTCACGCAGATAAGACGCAGCCATTCCGGTCTGGTGACGCGTTCTCGCAACACGCCCCACTCGATCAGCGTAATAAATGCCGGAAAACTCGCAAAACCCAAAGTCGCCACAGCAATGCCACCGACTTTGACAGAGATAAAAAACGTTGCCCAGTGAATCGCCAGCATGGCGCCTGAGACAATTAGCGCCCACCATCTGCCGTGTTGCAACAACCCCCGGAGTCCCGAATTAGAAGCAAAGCGACTCACAATAGAAAGCACCACAATCGCGCAGGCCGCACGTCCCCAGGTAATGACGCTAGCGTCAGCGTCGATTAATTCACCAAGAATGCCGCATGTCCCAAACAAGAGCCCGACCAGATGAACGGCGAACAGGGCTTGCGTGCGCGACATTGTGCGTGCGGTCGTGCGCGTGATCGATGACGTCATTTATTCAGGCCAGCCAAGTGGCGCTGCCCAACCTGTATAGGTTTTAGGCAGTGGCTGGGCATAATCGCCCCGCTTGCTCTCGGCCATGATGCAGGTACGCGTCATGGTCGTCACAACGGAGAATCCTGTCGCGATCATCGACGCAGCGTGAAACGCAGCCTCTGGACGCCAGTCGCGAGCCAGCCTCACTTGCTCAGCAACCCCCGCAGCCGCAAACGCTTCGTCATAATGTCCCTCAATTGAAAGTGGTCCAAAACTTGGTTGCACCGCAACAATTTCAGTTGTGGCTGCGGCGACAGCGCGTGCCCCCTTGGCTATGGATGCGGTCATCGGTGCGGAAGTATTAGGGTTTATAAGGAGTAATTTCATAAATTTTTAGTTGTTTAACTTGTTAATCTTATCTCGTTAAATTTGGATACAAAGTTTTAAACACAGCAGGACAAAAATGCCCCAAAATGGTGATCGCGCTCAAAAGATGGGCCAGACAAATTATCCAGACTGAAGCAGGATCATAAAAACCCAACTGTAATGTGTGGCATACAACTTGCTTTATAACTTTCATACAACTTATTTATCCTCAACCCAATTCGTTGGAGAACACATGAAACAGCATAAGTCGATTTCCCGTCTGGTGTCCAAGCCTCTTGGCCTGTCAGTACTGTACGCCGCGATTGCTCTGGGCGCCGCATTTCCTGCATCCGCACAAGAGAAAGTATTGCGCATTGGTATGACGGCAGCCGATATTCCCCGCACACTTGGTCAGCCTGATCAGGGTTTCGAGGGCAACCGCTTTACCGGTATTCCAATGTACGATGCGCTCACACAATGGGATCTGTCCAAGGCTGATGTTGCCTCGGTCGTAATCCCTGGCCTGGCCACCTCATGGGCGGTTGATGCCAACGACAAAACCAAATGGGTATTTAAGCTGCGTCCTGGCGTGAAATTCCATGATGGCTCAGACGTGAATGCTGACGCCATCGTCTGGAACGTCCAGAAAGTGCTGGACAAAGACGCTCCTCAGTTTGACGCATCGCAAGTCGGTGTGACAGCTTCGCGTATGCCTACTCTGCGCAGCGCAAAAAAGATTGATGATATGACGGTTGAGCTGACGACCAGTGAGCCCGATGCATTCCTGCCGATCAACTTGACCAACCTGTTTATTGCTTCGCCTGCCCAGTGGAAAGCCAAGCTTGCTGCAGTCCCCGCGACCGTGACCGATCCTGCTGAGCGTTCAAAGCAAGCCTGGACGGCCTTTGCGGCAGACGCATCAGGTAGCGGCCCATTCAAAATGTCAAAATTCGTGCCGCGTGAGCGTCTCGAAATGGTCGCAAACAAATCCTACTGGGATCCAAAGCGCGTGCCAAAACTGGATCGCGTCGTCCTGCTGCCCATCCCTGAAGCAAACGCCCGTACCGCCGCCCTGCTCTCCGGTCAGGTTGACTGGATCGAAGCCCCTGCTCCCGATGCCTTGCCGCAAATCAAACAGCGTGGGTTTGAGCTCTACAGTAACCAGCAACCTCACGTATGGCCCTGGCAGCTTTCATTTGCAGAAGGCTCACCCTGGCTGGACAAGCGTGTACGGCATGCGGCCAACCTGTGTGTGGATCGCGCAGGTCTGAAAACATTGCTCGGTGATCTGATGGGGATCCCTAAAGGCACGATGGAGCCAGGTCATCCATGGTTCGGCACACCGACTTTTGACATCAAATATGACGTTGATGGCGGTAAAAAACTGATGACCGAGGCAGGCTATTCAGCTGCCAAGCCCCTGAAAACCAAGGTGCAGATTTCAGCCTCTGGTTCAGGTCAGATGATGCCTCTGCCTATGAACGAGTTCGTTCAACAGTCTCTCAAGCAGTGTTTTATTGACGTCGAGTTTGATGTGATTGAATGGAACACCTTGTTTAATAACTGGCGCAAAGGTGCTAAAGATCCTTCGGCTAACGGCGCGACCGTAACCAACGTGAGTTTCTCAGCAATGGATCCTTTCTTTGGCATGGTGCGTTTCACCAGCACCAAAACTTTCCCACCTGTTTCAAACAACTGGGGTTATTTTGGTAACGAAGAATTCGACAAGCTGGTCACCGCTGCGCGTACGACTTTCGAAGACAAACCACGTGATGAGGCGCTCGCCAAGTTACACGCACGCACTGTCGAAGAAGCGCCCTTCATCTGGATTGCGCATGACGTAGGTCCACGCGCCATGAGTAAAAAAGTAAAAGGCGTGGTTCAGCCAAAGAGCTGGTTTATCGATATCGCCCCGATGTCAATGGACTAAATTCTGACTGGCAAGATCGCACGCAGCGCCGTGCGATCTTGCCTTTTCTATTTTGAATTCAGAGTCGACAGGTTCTTGGTACCGAACCTGTCGCACTCATTTTTACTGAGACAGACCAAGCATGCTAAGTTTTTTGCTGCGCCGTATTGTGTACACCTTACCCATCATGCTGGGGGTGGCGCTTGTTTGTTTTGCCCTGGTGCATCTTGCACCGGGAGACCCACTCGTTTCCATATTGCCACCCGATGCCTCGCAAGAGCTGCAAGCTAAACTCATGGAAATCTATGGCTTTAATCGGCCCTACCCTGAACAGTTTGCAAGGTGGGTATGGCGCGCGTTGCATGGTGACCTGGGCACATCAATTGCATCGGGTCGTCCTGTTTCCACCGAAGTGATGACCGCCGTTGGCAATACGATGCGACTCGCCATATTCGCAACGGTGATTGGCTTTATTTTTGGCTGTCTCTTTGGTTTTGTCGCGGGATATTTTCAAAACTCCTGGATCGATAAAGCAGCATCACTGACCTCCGTGCTGGGTGTGAGCGTGCCTCATTACTGGCTTGGCATGGTGCTTGTGATTATTTTTAGTTCAACTTTGATGTGGCTACCTCCGAGCGGTGCGGGTCCCGGCGGTTCGGCCGACTGGCACTGGAACTGGGAGCATATGAAACATCTGATCCTGCCCGCGGTCACCATGAGCGTCATTCCGATGGGAATTATTGCGCGTACTGTGCGCGCGCTAGTCGCTGACATCCTGGCGCAGGAATTTATCGTCGGTCTGCGTGCAAAGGGCATGACCAACGTTGGTATTTTTATGCATGTGGTTAAAAACTCAGCGCCTACCGCATTGGCAGTGATGGGGTTGCAGCTCGGTTATTTGCTGGGTGGCTCGATTCTGATCGAAACCGTGTTCTCCTGGCCAGGCACGGGCTTTTTGCTCAATGCAGCGATCTTTCAACGAGACCTGCCTTTGCTACAAGGCACAATCCTTGTGCTGGCTATGTTTTTTGTCGTCCTCAACCTGATCGTAGACGTGATTCAAACGCTACTTGATCCGCGTATTGCGCGCAGCTAAAGGATTACGACCATGATGAATATTGCAGTCAATCCCGCCAAAGTCCCCACTTTGGTCGTAGAAAAATCCACAGGCTACTGGAAAAACGTCGGCCAGCGTTTTATACGTGATCGCGTTGCGATGTTTGCGGCAGTGATCATTCTGATTCTGTTTACGATGGCATTGTTCGGGCCTATGCTCGCACCCTACGATCCATTCCTCGGCTCAATCATGAAACGCTTGAAGCCCATTGGTTTTCCAGGGCACATCCTGGGTACCGATGAGCTCGGTCGTGACATGCTGACCCGTCTGATTGTCGGGACCAAGCTATCGCTGTTCATGGGCATCACACCGGTGGTCTGCGCCTTTGTGATCGGCTCGGTGATTGGCATCACCGCAGGCTACGCCGGTGGCATCGTCAACACCATGATCATGCGCACGATTGATGTGTTTTACGCATTTCCTTCCGTGCTGCTGGCGATCGCCTTGTCAGGTGTCTTGGGCGCAGGTATTACCAACTCGCTGATCTCTCTGACCATTGTGTTTATCCCGCCGATTGCACGGGTCTCAGAAAGTGTCACGACGCAGATACGCAGCCGGGACTTTGTAGACGCTGCGCGTGCCTCGGGTGCCAATGCCTTTACGATTGTCCGGGTCCATGTTTTAGGTAATGTGCTGGGGCCTATCTTTGTCTATGCAACCAGTCTGATTGCGGTATCGATGATCCTGGCATCTGGCTTGTCTTTCCTGGGTCTGGGTGTCAAACCTCCCGAACCAGAGTGGGGCTTGATGCTCAACACCTTGCGAACCGCCATTTATGTACAGCCATGGATTGCCGCCCTGCCCGGAGTGATGATCTTTGTGACCTCGATTGCCTTTAATTTGCTCTCGGATGGTCTGCGCACTGCGATGGAAATCAAGAACTGATGAATACGACAAATAACGATTACGCAGACGTTGGTGGCCCAACACAGCCACTGCTAATGGTGCAGAATCTGGTCAAACATTTTGCGCTCAACAAAGATATGCTTGGACGTGGAGGTGGTGTTGTACGCGCCGTCGACGGCATTGACTTTGCAGTTCGCAAAGGCGAAACACTCGGCGTCGTGGGTGAATCAGGTTGCGGCAAGTCCACAACAGCTCGTTTGCTCATGAACCTCACGGTACCTGACAACGGCGACATCATTTTTGATGGTCAGTCGGTCGGCTCCAAAGAATTGACCCTGAAAGAATTCCGCCGACAGGCGCAGATGGTGTTTCAGGATAGCTATGCTTCACTCAATCCTCGTCTAACGATCGAGGACTCTGTTGCCTTTGCCCCGCAAGTCCATGGCGTACCAAAACAGGAATCGATTGACCGAGCACGCGATCTACTGCAGCGCGTAGGACTCGATCCACGCCGCTTTGCCGAACGCTACCCGCACGAACTGTCTGGTGGCCAGCGCCAGCGCGTCAATATCGCGCGCGCGCTCGCCCTGCAACCTCGCCTGATCATTCTGGATGAGGCAGTCTCGGCGCTCGACAAATCAGTTGAGGCACAAGTTTTAAACCTGCTGCAGGATCTGAAAGACGACTTTGGTCTGACTTATGTATTTATCAGTCACGATCTGAATGTGGTGCGCTACATCTCGGATCGCGTGATGGTGATGTATCTGGGTCAGGTGGTTGAGATTGGTGATTGCGAGACATTGTTCGAGTCCCCCAAACACCCGTACACGCGTGCGCTACTGTCCTCGGTCCCATCAATGGATCCAGACAATCGTACTGAGGAGCCGCCGTTATCTGGTGATCCACCAAATCCGATCAATCCGCCTTCGGGATGTCGTTTCCATACGCGCTGCGTGCATGCGCAAGCCGTGTGTTCAAAGATCGAACCCAAGCTTGTGACGAATAAAGCTGGTGAGGGTGTTGCCTGTCTGATGCATGTGGTCGGTAGTGGCCATACAGAGGCTCCTCTTATTGCACAGGAGGCCGCATGAGCAGCACTGAAACATTGAATCACGCTCCTGCAGAAAGCGCAGTGGAAACCTATGTTGATATCCGCGATCTGACGGTGACATTCACAGGCGGGCGTAAACCTGTCAAAGCGGTCTCGGGTGTCAACCTCAAGGTCAAACGTGGTGAGGTTGTTGCACTGATTGGCGAGTCAGGCTCGGGCAAAAGCGTGACCTTACGCTCTGTTTTGAGACTACACAATCCCGCCCGCTCAAAAATTGGTGGACAGGTTCTGGTCGGTGGCGAGGATGTTGTCGCGATGTCAGAGGGCAAGCTTTCCGCTTTCCGCGGTAAAGTCGCCTCGATGATTTTTCAGGAACCGTTGCTAGCGCTTGATCCGGTCTACACGGTCGGTGAGCAAATTATCGAAGCCATCCTGCGTCACGAAAACATCAGTAAAGCCGAGGCACGCCAACGCGCCCTGTCGCTCTTTGAGCGTGTCCGCATCCCAAGTCCTGAGCGTCGTCTGGATGCTTACCCACACGAAATGTCAGGTGGCATGCGTCAACGCGCAATGATTTCCCTTGCGCTCGCCAGCCGTCCCCAGTTATTGCTGGCCGATGAGCCAACCACAGCGCTGGATGCAACGGTGCAGATCCAGATTTTGCTGCTGTTGCGCGAGTTGCAGCGCGAGCTGGGTTTATCGGTGATTTTTGTCACCCATGATATTGGCGCGGCGGTCGAAGTGGCTGACCGAATCGCTGTCATGTATGCGGGTCGCATTGTTGAGCAAGGTACGACCCGTACCCTCTTGCGTGCACCGCGCCATCCTTACACGCGCGCGCTGCTTAAGAGTCTGGCACATGGCTCGGTTGCCAAAGGCACACGCTTGGAGACTATCCCAGGCTCACCACCTGATTTGAGCAACCTGCCCTCGGGTTGTTCTTTTGCGGATCGTTGCACGCTGGCGCAGGACGCTTGCAGAGTATCCGTGCCTGAGATCACAGAGATCAGTGCGGACCACAGCGCGAGGTGTTTCAGACTAGATCAGACGTTGACCGCCATCTAGTAGGTGTCAATTGACCAGGTCTGAAGATGTCAACCGTACGGCCTTGGGTGTTTTGTTGTTCTGCACCCTGGTCAGCGCGATCTCGCGCGGAGTCAGTGAGAGCTTCGCGGTTTTTCTTTTACCGATTGCGCAAGAGTTCAATGCAGATCGGGCAGCTACAACTACGAGTTACTCCATCTACATGGTGGCGCTGGGTCTTATGTCACCGATCGCAGGTACGATTTTTGATCGGTTAGGCGCGAGACTTTGTTATAGCGTGGGGCTGTTGGTGATGGGATCGGCTTACCTGATCGCTTCACAGTCAGGTGCGCTCTGGCATCTGTATTTTTCTACTGGACTGGGCGGCGCAATCGGGGTCTCCATGATTGGCATGTTGCCTGCCTCGAGTCTGGTCAGTCGGTGGTTTCAGAAAAAACTTACCACAGCGATGGGCGTAATTTCAGCCTCGCTGGGGACTGGCCTGATTATTTTTGCACCCGTCATCCAGTCACTGATTGAAAAATACGGCTGGCGCACGACTTTTCAATTACTCGGCCTGCTGCTCCTGACCATCATGGTTGGAATACAGTTTTTACCCTGGTTAAAAATAACCCAAGGTGCCCCTGAGATTGCTGCAAGCAGTGCGTTACGCGCAAGCCAGGGAGTGCGCTGGACGTTACGCCAGGCCACGGGCACTCTGGTATTCTGGGCCTTGTTCTGGGTGATGTTTTTTACCTCTGTCTCGACCTACGCTGTCACGGTCCAGCTGGTCGCCTATCTTGTCGACTGTGGACTGTCACCCATCCAGGCCGCAACCGTCTATGGCGTAGCGGGCATGGCGTCGATTGCGGGCATTATCGTGTCCAGCATGCTTGCTGAAAAAATGGGCGAGTTGCGCGTTGCCATGATTTCGTATGGATTAACCATTGCTGGCTTAGTCGCTCTGGCACTTGTTTCTCAAACGCCTTCGCTCGCCGTGATCGCGGTATTCGTCCTACTGTTCGGAACGATGCAGGGATCGCGCGGACCGCTCGTGGCGGTACTCTCCACGCGAAACTTTGCGGGTGGACGTCAAACTGGAATTTATGGCGCGGTACTTGTCGGCATGGGTATGGGCGGTGCACTCGGGAGCTGGGGCAGTAGCTTTCTGTATGACCTCACCGGAGGTTATCTTGCGAGTTTTATTTTTTCAGCGAGTGGTGCTGTGTGTGGTTTGTTGATTTTTGTGACGGTGCCGGCATTAGGTGGTGGGGTTAAGCGTAGGGTATAGCGATATATAAAGGTAAAACAGACAAGTAGATTTTTACATTCCCAAAATAAATATGCACGCATATAAACTCAAGAATGGCGCCTATGGCAACCAGTAATTTCGCATCACCCTGTCTGGGTCAGTTTTAAGTGGTTCTCAACAGCTAGAGTCTTGAAAACAAAAAGGTTTCAGACTAACATCACCATATGCTGAAAGTACAAGATCACCGAGTCAGAGTCGCCGCAGCCAGACGCGAAGAAATGCGTAATTGCCTGCTTTTCAGTGCAATGTCGCTCGCCTCAGATAAATCCATTCACGACATAGATGTCGAGGAAATCATTGCCCACGCGCAGGTTTCACGAGGCACGTTTTACAAGTACTACCCATCGGTCTCCAGACTATTCGAGGATTTAGCAGAGCAACTGAACCATGAGCTCGCTGAAGCACTAGAAAATGTAAAGATTCCAAGCGCAGATAAGTCCGTGCATCTTGCGAATTCTGCAAGATTGATCATGCGCCTGTTAGTCGACGTCCCGGTCTTAGGCAAACTGCTCATTCAGTTGCCCTGGCTTAATCCAAATCCTAAACAGGATTTGTTTCTGACTTTAAGACGTGACATTGAACAAGGCATCAAAGAGGGACTATTTGAAAAATTGCCTGCTGCAATTGGGCTCAACCTATTGATCGGAAGCATGGTCGGAGGTACTCACACGATGCTCCTCAGCTCCCCCTCTAAAGGCTACGAAGATAAAGTAATACGACAAGCGCTCGTAGGGTTGGGTCTGGATGCAAAGTCAGCAGATAAGATTTCAACATTACCTTTATTGACAAAAGTTACTCTCCCTTCTAGCGGCATCCTGGGAAAAATAGCTAAATGATCGCTATGACGACAAAAAGATGGCCAAGGTAATTCATCATCTCTTTAATGATGAAGAAAAAGCGCGACGCAAAGCGCAAGATCGTATTGCATCTGACTTTGCTGCACTGGCCTCAGAAAAAGATATCAACAGTATTAACATCGACACCGTTCTATTGAAGGCCGAAGTATCCCGGGGCACTTTTGATAAGTGCTTTCAAGGTTTAGAGAGCCTGTCGCAACTGACTGCGAAGCAACTAACCAATGACACTTTTAGCCACGTTAAAGCCACAGTTCAGCCACATTCTGACATAGCGATTTTGGTAGCGACTAAAACTCGGTTAGCGATTCGTCTTTTAGTGGGGGTCCCGACTCTAGCTAAAATAATCTTGAAAATAAAGTGGCCGACCCACGATACAGAACTCAAAATCCTACACGATATAAAAGTAGACGTTGAAGAGGGTATTAAACAAGGTCGTTTTTCGGATATGCCCTCATCTATCGGCGTCAATCTAATTTTCAATACTCTCAAAACCACGATTCAAGAGATGATTCTTGAATCGTGTCCAGTAGATTTCGAAAATCAGGCTATTTATCACATGCTATTAGGGCTTGGTGTGGATGCTGAA